>NZ_JBTBFV010000032.1:0-63773 GCF_054786995.1 Mycobacterium sp. ZZG | reverse complement strand
GAAACATCGAGTCACGGCCGCTCTTGGCCGAGCCGCCGGCCGAATCACCCTCCACCACATACAGTTCCGACTTGCTCGGATCGGTGGACCGGCAGTCGGCCAGCTTGCCGGGCAGGCCGCCGATGTCGGTGGCACTCTTGCGCCGGACCAGATCACGAGCCTTGCGGGCTGCGGCTCGGGCCTGCGCGGACGAAACCGCTTTGTTGACAACGGTCTTCGCTTCAGCGGGGTTTGCCTCAAACCAGTGGCTGATCTGTTCGTTGCAGATCTTCTGGACGAACGACTTGACCTCGGTGTTGCCGAGCTTGGTCTTGGTCTGACCCTCGAACTGCGGCTGGGACACCTTGACCGAGATGACCGCGGCGAGCCCTTCGCGGATGTCCTCACCGGTGAGGTTCGGATCCTTGTCCTTGAGCAGCTTCTTGTCCTTGGCGTACTTGTTGACCACCGAGGTCAGTGCCGCGCGGAAACCCTCCTCGTGGGTGCCGCCCTCGTGGGTGTTGATGGTGTTCGCGAAGGTGTGCACCGATTCGGAGTAGCCGGCGTTCCACTGCATCGCGATCTCGACCTCGTGGCCCTCGCCCTTGCCCTCGAAATCGATCACGCTGGGCTGGATCGGCGTCTTGGTGCGGTTGATGTGCTTGACGAAGTCCACCAGACCGCCGGGGTAGTGGAAGACCCGGTGCTTGACCTTGTGTGGTGCGGCGGCCTCGGCGGCCTTCTCCTCGGCGGACTTGGGTGCCTCGGCGTGGTCGCTGACGACGTCGTCGACAACCTCTTCGGGCGCGACCCGCTCGTCGGTCAGCTCGATGGTCAGCCCCTTGTTCAGGAACGCCATCTCCTGCAGCCGGCGCGCGATGGTCTCGAAGTCGTAGTTGGTGGTCTCGAAGATGTCCGGATCGGCCCAGAACCGGATCGTGGTGCCGGTCTCCTTGGTCTTCTCACCCTGCTTGAGAGTGCCGGGAACCGAGCGGTCATAGGTCTGGAACCACTCGTAGCCGTCCTTGCGGATGTCGGCCTCGAGCCGGGTCGACAACGCGTTGACCACCGACACACCGACGCCGTGCAGACCACCGGACACCTGGTAGGCGCCCTCTTCGAACTTGCCGCCGGCGTGCAGCACCGTCATCACGACGTCCACGGTCGGAATACCTGTGGCGTGCATGGCGACCGGGATGCCGCGGCCGTCGTCAGTGACCTGGACGCCGCCGTCCTCGAGGATCCTGACGTCGACCTTGGTCGCGAAGCCCGCCATCGCCTCGTCGACCGCGTTGTCGACCACCTCCCAGATAAGGTGGTGCAGACCGCGCTCACCGGTCGAACCGATGTACATGCCCGGACGCTTACGCACCGCTTCCAGGCCCTCGAGGACCTTGATGGAATCGGCGCCGTACTCAGCCGGAGCGTTCTTCTTCTGGGCAGCCACGTTGGACGCGTCTCCTTGGTCTTTAGCGGTCTTCAGCGGGATTGCCGACTAAGGGGTCGACGGTCCCTCGCGGATCACCGTGACAGTCTACCTTTACGCACCGTCAGGACCGATTCTGTAGCGGCGTTTCCACATAGCTAAACGCGACGTGCGCGGAATTTCTCGGGCGAAGATAGGTCTTGACGGCGTGGAAAGCGCCCGGCCGTGTTCTGGCGGCTCTGAGGCTACCCCCGAACCCGCTCAGCCGTAGGTGTCGCGCGGACCGCGGCCGGGCACGCTGTACGGGCCCTTCCGCCAGGACGGGCCGACCGGACCGACGATCTTCAGGGACGTGACCACCCCGTCACCGACCGCGGCGGCGATCTTGGCCAGAATCTGTGCCTGCACCATCCTGAGCTGGGTCGCCCACGCGGTGGATTCCGCCGAGACCGCCAGCACACCGTCGTGCAGGGCCGTCGGGGCGGCATGCGCGGCGATCTGTTCCCCGACCACCGCACGCCACCGCCCGAAGACCGCACCCTCGGCGACCCGGGCCGACCAGCCGCGGCTGCGGGCCACCTCGCCGGTGAGCGCGCCGAACAGCTGCGGGTCCCGGCTGTCGGGTCCGGGTCCGGACCATCGCCGGCGGCCGCTGCCCGCGACGCGGCGTGCGGCGGGGGAGTGCCGGCCCCGCCCGACGTTCTTGCCCTGCTGACGGGCGGCCCCGCGGGCCTCCTCCAGCGTGCGGCGCACCAGATCCATCCCTTTGAGCCCCTCGAGATGGGCCGGCGGACCCGGCGTCTCGTCGTCGGCGCTCATGTCTGCACCACCGACACCCGACCGCCGTCGCTGTCCTGCATCGTGATCTCGACGCGGCGGGCGTCCCACGCGGCCGGGATGTCCTCGTGGACGGCCGCGGTGACGAGCACCTGCTCGGCCGAGGCGGCGACCTGGGCCAGCGCCTGGCGCCGCGCGCTGTCGAGTTCGGCGAACACGTCATCGAGCAGCAACACCGGATCACCTCCCTCTGCGCGCAGCAGTTCGTACGCCGCCAACCGTAACGCCAGCGCCATCGACCAGGACTCGCCGTGGCTGGCGAAACCCTTGGCAACCTGATCCCCCAGGCGCAGCTCCAGATCATCGCGGTGGGGACCGACGAGACAGACCCCGCGTTCGAGCTCGGCATCGCGGCGCCGGCTCAGCGCGTCCAGCAACGCCGCCTCGAACACCTCCACATCACTGTTGCCTGCCGCGGCCTCAGCCTCGACCACCTCGACCCCACTGCGGTACCGGATCGCCGCGGGCCGCGACGCCGGGGCCAGCAACTGGTAGGCCTTCTCCACCTCGGCGGCCAGTTCGTTCACCAATTGCACTCGGGCCGTGATCAATTGGGCACCGTGATGAGCCAGGTGGCCGTCCCACACGTCGAGTGTCTCGAGTGCGCCGCGGTCTGCGCGCAACCGTGCGCCGGACGCGGTCTTGAGCAGCGCGGTGCGTTGACGGACCACCTTGTCGTAATCGGCCCGCACCCCCGCGACCCGGGGACGCCGCGTGGTGGCCAACTCGTCGAGGTAGCGCCGGCGCTCACTGGGATCGCCGCGCACCAACGCAAGGTCCTCCGGTGCGAACAGCACCGCGCGCAGAACCCCGAGGATCTCGCGGGCTGACCGAACGGGGGAGCGGTTCAACCTGGCCTTGTTCGCCCGGCCGGAGGTGATGTCGAGGTCGACGGCCAGTTCCCGGCCTTCATTGACAACGATCGTGGAGACGACGGCGCGGTCGGCTCCGGCCCGGATCAACGGTGCGTCGGAAGCCACCCTGTGTGACCCGAGAGTGGACGAATACCAGAGCGCCTCAACAAGATTCGTCTTACCGAAACCGTTGGGTCCGACGAAGACCGTTCGCCCGGGAGTCAGCTCGAGCTCCACCCGGGCCCACGACCGGAAGTCGGTCAGCGCCAGGTGACGTACGTACACCGGTACACCTCGGTCAACCTGACTCACTGACGCGTTGGACGGCGTGGCCGCCGAACTGATTCCGCAGTGCCGCAACAGCTTTCATCGTCGGAGACTCGTCCTGGCGGGACAGGAAGCGGGCGAACAGGGACGCCGCGATGCCCGGGACGGGCACCCGCAACCGGATGGCCTCCTCGACAGTCCACCGGCCCTCACCGGAATCCTCGGTGTAACCGCTGATCCCGGCGAGGCCGGGATCCTCTTTGAGCGCCTTGGCCAACAGCTGCTGTAGCCAGGACCGCACCACCGTGCCGTTCGTCCAGGCTTGGTACACCGCCTGAGGGTCCTTCACGAGGTCCTCGGCGGCCAGCAGTTCGTAACCTTCGGCGTAGGCGGTCATCAGCGCGTACTCGATGCCGTTGTGCACCATCTTGGCGAAATGGCCGGCGCCGACGGGGCCGGCGTGGACGAAACCGTCCTCCCGCGGTCCGGGCGGGCGCAGCGTCTCGAAGATCGGCATCGCCCGCTCGACGTCGGCATCGCTGCCGCCGACCATCAGCCCGTAGCCTTCGGTCAATCCCCAGATGCCACCGGAGACTCCCGCGTCGATGAACGCAATTCCATTCTGCGCCAACAATTCCGCGTGCGGTGCGTCCTCGGTGTACCGAGAGTTTCCGCCGTCGATCACCAGATCGCCCTCGCCGAGAACTCCGGCGAGGGCGGTGATGGTGCTGTCGGTCACCGTGCCTGACGGCACCATCACCCAGACCACCCGCGGCGATTCCAGTCGATCGGCGAGTTCCTCCAGGGAGGCCACATCGGACACTGCGGGTCTCGGATCGTAACCGACCACGTCGTGGCCGCCGTCGCGTAGACGGGCACGCATGTTGAAGCCCATCTTGCCGAGACCGATCAGACCCAGCTGCATGACACCGCCTTTGTCGTGAGGGTGTGCCGGATCAGCCGGGAAGGCGGACCGGCATCAACAGGTACACGTAGTCGGTCTGCGCCGCCGGGAACGGACCGCTGCCGGCGGCCGCGTCGTCCTCACCCGCCGGCCGCAGCACCGCGGGACGGCTCGGGGTGGTGAATCCGAACGTGACCCGGTCGGCGTGCAGAGAGCTGAGCCCATCGGTCAGATAGGTCGGGTTGAACGCGATGGTCAGCGGATCACCGGAGAACTGCACCGCAAGATCCTCTTCGGCGCGGCCGACGTCATCGGCGCCGGCTGACAGACGCAGCACGTCGTCGGCGAATTCCATGCGAACCTGGGCGCCCCGGTCGGCCACCAGAGCCACACGCTTGATCGCCTCGGTGAGCTCGGCGACACCGATGGTGGCCACGGCAGTGTGCTCGGTGGGGAGCAACTGACGGAACTTCGGGAACTCGGCATCGAGCAGGCGGGTGGTGCTGCGCTTGCCCTTGCTGCGAATACCGAGCAGACCTTCCTTGCCTACGCTCGGACCCGAGCCCAGGGACAGGTGCACCTCCGCACCGTCGGTGCCGGCCTTGGCCGCCTCGGCCAGTGTCTTCGCCGGCACCAGGACCGCAGCCTCGATCCCCGCTGCGCTGGTGGACCAGGTCAGCTCGCGCACCGCCAGGCGGAAGCGGTCGGTGGCAGCCAGCACCACCTTTTCACCCGAGATCTCCACGCGGATGCCGGTGAGCATGGGCAGGGTGTCGTCACGGCCCGCCGCCACGGCGACCTGGCCGATGGCCTCGGCGAACAGGTCCGACGACACCACGCCGGTCTCGTCGGGCAGCGTCGGCAGGGTCGGGTAATCCTCGACTGCCATCGTGGGCAGCGAGAACCGGGCGCTACCGCAGGTCAGCGACACCCGGGTGCCCTCGACGCTGACGTCGACCGGCTTGGCCGGCAGGGCCCGGACGATGTCGGACAGCAGCCGACCGGACACAAGAACGCTTCCCGGAGAAGCGATTTCGGCCGGAATCTGCACCTCGGCGGAAACCTCGTAGTCAAATCCGGAGACCGTGAGACCCTCGTCGGAGCCGGTGAGCAGCACGCCCGCCAGCACAGGCACCGTCGGTCGGGAGGGCAGGTTACGCGCGACCCACGCAACTGCGTCGGCGAAGTCCTCGCGAGTCAGCCGGAATTTCAGATCCGTCAGACCAGCCGTTGTCGCCACGTTCATAGCGTCCCTTCGATGCACACCCCGACAAAGCTATAACCAGCGGTTTCGGCGCAGGCGCACGACATGCCTGCCGGGCACGCGGCGACGACCGGAACGGCTGTCGATGAACCACCGTAGAGCTTTCAGCTCCAACTTGAAAGCTAAACGATCGGGCTGACACGCAGGCCCGGGAGGGCGTGCCGGGCCGGTGGATCACAACTTTCCCCAGAGGCCTTCTTTTAAAAGAAATCTAGGGATATATACGAGTATCAGTAATAGGTGCTGTGCACATTGGGGATAACGTCGGTTCGGCGCAGGCCAGCGGCGTGGTGACGGTGTGAGCAGCCTGGGGAGTTCTGCCGAACCGTCCGGGACGGTCTGGGGATGGGGCCGATGCTGGGGAGAATCCCGGGCAGTTGTCAGGGGTTGACCTCAAGTTGTGCACAGCCCGGTGCACAGCCGGCGTTGTGATTGTTGGGGCCGCGGGGACAGAAGATTTTCGGCTGGGCCGGCCCCGGCCGTGCGACACGCGGGACGCGACACGCAGGAATGAGCGTTGGGAACGCCGCGCGAGATCTCGCCGTCGGCCGCGGAACACACCGCCCCAGACCACGAAGTAGACGGCGAGAGAAGAGCGCAGAGAACCCGTCAGCGCTTCGCGCGTTGCCGGATGCGGGTGGTGAGTTCTTTGACGTGGTCGAAGACCTCGCGACGTTCGGCCATCTCGGCGCGAATCTTCTTCTCCGCGTACATCACCGTGGTGTGGTCGCGGCCGAACGCCTGGCCGATCTTGGGCAGCGAGAGGTCGGTGAGCTCGCGGCACAGGTACATCGCGATCTGCCGGGACTGAGCCAGCGCGCGGGTCTTGCCGGGACCGCGCAGTTCCTCGACGCTGGTTTCGAAGTACTCGGCGGTGGCGGCCATGATCGCGGCGGTGCTGATCTGCATCGTGGTGGGATCGGAGATCAGGTCCCGCAGCACGATCTCGGCCAACGATTTGTCGATCGGTGTCTTGTTCAGCGAGGCGAACGCGGTGACGCGGATCAGCGCACCCTCCAGTTCGCGGATGTTGCGCTCGATCCGGCTGGCGATGAGTTCCAGCACGTCGCCGGGCACGTCGAGCCGATCCATCTGAGCTTTCTTGCGCAAGATCGCAATTCGCGTCTCAAGCTCGGGTGGTTGCACGTCGGTGATCAGGCCCCACTCGAACCGGGTGCGGAGTCTGTCCTCCAGCGTGGCTAGCTGTTTGGGCGGCCGATCGGACGAGATCACGATCTGCTTGTTGGCGTTGTGCAGCGTGTTGAAGGTGTGGAAGAACTCCTCCTGGATGCCGTCCTTGCCTTCGATGAACTGGATGTCGTCGACCAGCAGCACGTCAATGTCGCGGTAGGTGCGCTTGAACGATGCGCGGCGGTCATCGCGGAGGGAGTTGATGAAGTCGTTGGTGAATTCCTCGGTGGAGACGTACTTGACCCGCATGCCGGGGAACAGCCGCTGCGCGTAGTTACCCGCGGCGTGCAGCAGGTGGGTCTTGCCCAGTCCGGACTCACCCCAGATGAACAGCGGGTTGTAGGCACGGGCCGGCGCCTCGGCGATCGCCAGGGTGGCCGCGTGCGCGAAACGGTTGGATGCGCCGATGACGAAGGTGTCGAACGTGTAGCGACGGTTCAGGTTCACCGAGGTGCTGTCGTCCTCGGCGGCCCGGTTGGCGCGGTTGGAGAAGTACGTCGGCCAACTTTCCTCGGCGCTGGCCCGGGCCGCGAGATCGTCGTCGACGACGTCCTCGTCGGGGTCGGGCGCAGAGACCGGAGCCGTGGTTGCGGCGAACCCGTCGTCGTCAATGTCGTCGGGGACCGGGTCGGCGATGCGGACACCGAGTTCCACCCGCTGTCCGAGCTGGCGGCTCAACGCCGCGACGATCGGCTCGCGCAGGTGACGTTCGATCTCGTTCTGGACGAACGGTGTCGGTACCGACAACAACGCGAAGCCCTCGGTGATCACCAGCGGTTTGACCAACTTCAGCCAGGCCCGCTGCTGCGGGGTCAGCGACCCGTTCCCGACGCCGTCGGCGCCGTTGAGTTCGGTGACGACGTTGTCCCAGATCGAGACGAAGGGGGGGTCGGGGTCAGTGCTCACCGACGCTCACCCCCTTTGTGGTCCCTGCGGGGACGTGCCATAGGACGGCGACAAACTGTCCACAAAGTTATCCACAGGTTGTGGAAAGAGGAAGCTCGTCGCCGTCTTGTTGTCTCGCGGCCAGGACACCTGGGTGCCGGAGCTCATCACGGTGCGGTCAGTGGGCTCGCGACGGAGGGTTGGCGTCCTCGCTTGGTTGTCTTGCGCCGATCCGGCGTGGAATCGGCACTGCCAGAAGCTAACAGTTTTCTCTCCGGGTGCCAACAGTTCTGCAACATTGCGGGACGCGCAATCATGGTCCGGCCCAATAGTTCCTGACCAACGTGACGGCTGTGGTTGATGTGATGAAACCGACGGGGCCACAACCGTGCCGGCAATGCCACATGACGGTGATCTAGCAGGTTTGACCCAGCGATTTCTCGTCAGTACCCTCGAACAGTCGCCCGCACGTGGCGATACGGCTGCGACCGGCCCCGGCCGGGGACCGCGCCGGCTAGCTTTGCGAGACCGATCGAGCTTACCAACGGCCGACTGCGTCACGCCCGTCATGCACAGGCATGTCGGGCAGGCGTGGAGGGCCAGAACAAGGAGTGACTGCCGTGGCCAAGGGCAAGCGGACCTTCCAGCCGAACAACCGTCGCCGCGCCAAGGTGCACGGATTCCGGTTGCGGATGCGCACCCGCGCGGGTCGTGCGATCGTCACGGCCCGGCGCGCTAAGGGCCGTCGTTCACTGACTGCGTGACCCGGCCAGGTCTGTCGCGGTGCTTCCGGCCCAGAACCGGATGACGCGGTCGACCGAGTTCGGTGCCACAGTGAGTCGCGGGACGCGGGCGGCCCAGCCCGATCTTGTGGTGTACACGCTGCGTTCTGACCAGACAGGTGACCCCGGACCGAGGGTCGGCCTGATCGTTTCCAAAGCAGTCGGCAACGCCGTCCAGCGTCACCGGGTGTCGCGCCGGCTCCGCCACGCCGCCCGGGCGGTCCTCGATGATCTGGATCCGTCCGATCGGGTCGTGATCCGCGCACTCCCGCGAAGCCGGGATGCGCACTCGCCCCGGCTGGAGCAGGAACTGCGGACCGCTTTACAGCGGATCAAGGACCGGAACGGAACGAGACCGTGAACGCGCGCTCACGAGCCGTCCGCGGCGCGGTCTACCTCATCCAGCTCTACCGCCACACCATCTCTCCGTTGCGGCTGCCCACATGCCGGTTCACGCCCACCTGCAGTCAGTATGCGGTCGACGCGCTGACCGAATACGGCTTCTTCCGCGGTAGCTGGCTGGCCCTGATCCGTCTCCTCAAATGCGGGCCATGGCATAACGGAGGATGGGACCCGATACCCGAGCGCGAAAGTCACAGTGACGCAACGGGTGAACACAGCTGTGACGTAGCCGATCACCGGCCCGATCCGGTACAGCAAGGGAAGAGTCAAACGAGTGTCGTTTAATTGGTTCAGCCTCGACATCATCTACTACCCGGTGTCGGCGATCATGTGGGTTTGGTACAAGGCGTTCGCGTTCCTGATCGGACTCATTCCCGGCGTCGACGGACCGTCCAACTTCTTCGCGTGGGCGCTGTCGGTGATGTTCCTGGTGTTCACCCTGCGCGCGATCCTGTACAAGCCGTTCGTTCGGCAGATCAGGACCACCCGGCAGATGCAGGAACTGCAGCCCCAGATCAAGGCGCTGCAGAAGAAGTACGGCAAGGACCGCCAGCGGATGGCGCTGGAGATGCAGAAGCTCCAGAAGGAGCACGGGTTCAATCCGATTCTCGGTTGCCTCCCGATGCTCGCGCAGATCCCGGTGTTCCTCGGCCTCTACCACGTGCTGATGTCCTTCAACCGGACCCAGACCGGGATTGGACGGCTCGGGCTGTCGGTGGAGGAGAACCGCAGCCTGCCGAACTACGTCTTCAGCGCCACCGACGTCGGCCACTTCCTGGACGCCAACCTGTTCGGGGCTCCGCTGGGCGCGACGATGATCCAGCAGCACGGGTTGGATGCGTTCACCGAATTCAACCGCCTGGCGGTAATCCTGGTCGGTGTGCCGATCATGATCTTGGCCGGTATCGCGACCTACCTGAACAGTCGGGCCTCTGTGGCGCGGCAGAGTCCCGAAGCGGCGGCCAACCCGCAGACCGCGATGATGAACAAGTTGGCGCTCTACGTCTTCCCGCTGGGCGTCGTCGTCGGCGGCCCGTTCCTCCCGCTCGCGATCATCCTGTACTGGTTGTCCAACAACATCTGGACCTTCGGTCAGCAGCACTACGTGTTCGGGAAGATCGAGAAAGAAGAGGAACAGAAGAAGCTCGAAGCCCTCGAACGGCGAGCCCAGAACGCCCCGGCCCCGGGTGCCAAGCCGAGCCGCAAGAAGAAGACGGCGACCGACACTGCGGATTCCGAGGAACCCGGCGATGCGCCGACAGCCGGCGAGCCGTCCGCCACCGAGCAGAGCACAGCGCCTTCCGCAGCGCCGAACGGGGCCGGTAACCGGACCCCGAAACCCGGCGCGCGGCCCAAGAAGCGGAAACGTTGACGCGCGGGCGACCGCGACCGAAAGAGAGGTGTGGCAATGACTGACACAGAGAACGACGCAACCAGCACGACGACCGAGACCGTGTCGGAGGTGACGGAGGAGCGCGTCGACAACGATGCGGCCGACTCGGGCGACGACCTGGAAGAGCGGTTGGTAGCCGAGGGCGAGATCGCCGGCGACTATTTGGAAGAGTTGCTCGACCTGTTGGACTTCGACGGCGACATCGACCTGGATGTCGAGGGCGACCGGGCGGTCGTCAGCATTGACGGCGGCACGGACCTGAACAAGTTGGTCGGGCGCAAGGGCGAGGTGCTCGACGCGCTGCAAGAGCTGACCCGGCTGGCCGTGCACCAGAAGACCGGCGAGCGGAGCCGGCTGATGCTCGACATCGCCCAGTGGCGCCGCCGCCGCCGTGACGAACTCGCCGCGCTGGGGGAGAAGGTGGCCCACCGCGTGCTGGAAACCGGGGAGCGAGAAGAGCTCGCCCCGATGACCCCGTTCGAGCGCAAGATCGTCCACGACGCGGTCGCCGGAGTGCAGGGCGTGCACAGCGAGAGCGAGGGCGTGGAGCCGTCGCGCCGAGTTGTCGTTCTGGTCGACTGACCCAGCGCAGAGTTACACCCATGTAGTTCGTCGTAGCCCAGGGGAGTCGGTCGTGGTCACGCCGCGCACAGTCGGAGGATGTTTCACGTGAAACATGCGGAGGTGCCACCGCCGCCCCACGCCGCTGCGGAACTGTTCGGAGCGGCGCTCCCCGGTGCGAGGCGCTATGCCGAGATCCTGGCCGGTGCCGGCGTGGAACGCGGTCTGCTCGGTCCCCGCGAGGTGGACCGGCTGTGGGACCGCCATCTTTTGAACTGTGCCGTGATCGGCGAGCTGCTTCATCCGGGCGAGCGGATCGCCGACATCGGTAGTGGCGCGGGCCTACCCGGGATACCGTTGGCTCTGGTTCGGCCGGACGTCCATGTGGTGCTCATCGAGCCCCTCCTGCGACGCAGCGAGTTTCTCCGCGAGGCGATCGAGGAGCTGGGTATCGACTGCACGGTGGTGCGCGGCCGCGCCGAGGACCGAGCGGTACGCGAGGAGGTGGGGGCGACGGACGTCGTGGTTTCTCGAGCCGTCGCCTCGCTCGACAAGCTGACCAAGTGGAGTTCGCCGCTACTGCGGGCCGGCGGACGGATGCTGGCCATCAAAGGGGAGCGCGCCGATGCGGAAGTCGAGGAGCATCGGCGCGCGATGGCAGCACTTGGAATGTCGAAGGTGAAAGTGGAGAGATGTGGCGCGCACTACGTGCAGCCGCCCGCGACGGTGGTCGTGGGGGTTCAAGAGACGGCGAGGAATCATCAGCACCCGCGCCCCGGAAGAAGGCCGAAGTGATGTCAGCACCCCGTGATGCCCAAGCGCCCAAGACCATCCCGCCTGCCGATGTTTCACGTGAAACATGGACCGCACAGGACGCCGACACCCCGATCGGCGCCGAAGCGGCCCGGGCGGTCCGGCTCATGCAGGCGGCGGTCGGGGGACAGCTGCCGAAGCCCGAGCGGCAGCGGGTGTTCACCGTCGCCAACCAGAAGGGCGGTGTCGGCAAGACGACGACCGCGGTCAACATCGCCGCGGCGCTGGCGCTGCAGGGATTGAAGACACTGGTGATCGATCTCGATCCGCAGGGCAATGCGAGCACCGCGCTCGGTATCGAACACCGCCCGGGCACGCCCTCGTCCTACGAGGTGCTCATCGGTGACATCTCGGTGGAGACGGCATTGCAGCGCAGTCCGCACAGCGAGCGCCTGTTCTGCATCCCGGCAACCATCGATCTGGCCGGCGCCGAGATCGAACTGGTCAGCATGGTCGCCCGCGAGGGCCGACTGCGCACCGCGCTCGGCGAGCTGAAGCACTACGACTTCGACTACGTGTTCATCGACTGCCCGCCGTCGCTCGGGCTGTTGACGATCAACGCTCTGGTCGCCGCACCAGAGGTGTTGATCCCGATCCAATGCGAGTACTACGCACTGGAGGGTGTGGGTCAGTTGCTGCGCAACATCGAGATGGTGAAGGCGCACCTGAACCCCGAACTCAATGTCACCACCGTGGTCCTCACGATGTACGACGGGCGCACCAAGCTCGCCGACCAGGTGGCATCGGATGTTCGTGCCCACTTCGGTGAGAAGGTGTTACGAACGGTGATCCCCCGCAGTGTGAAGGTGTCGGAGGCCCCGGGCTACGGGATGACGATCATCGACTACGACCCCGGCTCGCGCGGGGCGATGAGCTATCTCGATGCCAGCCGCGAGCTGGCAGTCCGCGGTGGCGACGACGGAAGAGGGGACCGATGAACAATCCGGCACGCAAGCGCAGTGGTCTGGGACGCGGACTGGCGTCCCTGATCCCGACCGGCCCGGCCGAGAACGGCGAGCCTGCCACACTCGGGCCGAAGATGGGCGCCGCCGCTGCCGACGTCGTGCTCGGCGGTGCACCACCGGCCGCGCCCCCCGCGCAGGACGCGAATCCGGTGGGTGCGGTGTACCGCGAGATCCCCCCGTCGCAGATCGATCCGAACCCCCGCCAGCCGCGTCAGGTGTTCGACGAGGAAGCGCTGGCCGAGCTGGTGCACTCGATCCGCGAATTCGGATTGATGCAGCCGATCGTGGTGCGGGCGGTGCCCGCAGAGGACGGACAGTCCGCGCCGCGCTATCAACTGGTCATGGGGGAGCGCCGGTGGCGTGCCGCCCAACTGGCCGAGGTCGCGACGATCCCCGCCATCGTGCGCGAGACGGCGGACGACAGCATGCTGCGTGACGCGCTGTTGGAGAACATCCACCGGGTACAGCTCAATCCCCTCGAAGAGGCGGCGGCGTACCAGCAGCTGCTCGAGGAATTCGGTGTCACCCACGATGAACTCGCCTCGCGAATCGGCCGGTCACGTCCGCTGATCACCAACATGATCCGACTGTTGCGCCTACCGATTCCGGTACAGCGCCGGGTCGCCGCCGGGGTACTGTCGGCCGGTCATGCCCGCGCCCTGCTGTCCCTCGAGGCGGGCCCGGAGGCTCAGGAGGAGCTCGCCGCGCGCATCGTGGCGGAGGGGCTGTCGGTGCGTGCCACCGAAGAGGCGGTCACCCTGGCCAACCGCAACGGGGAGACCCCACCGGCCGCGCCGCGGCGTAAGCCGATCCAGATGCCGGGGCTGCAGGATGTCGCCGAGCAGCTGTCGACGGCGTTCGACACCCGCGTCACCGTCAGCCTGGGCAAGCGCAAGGGCAAAATCGTCGTCGAGTTCGGTTCGGTGGACGATTTGCAGCGCATCGTGGAGTTGATGAACGCGTCCGCGCAATGACCCACCACACCGACGAATTACGTCACTGTGACACAGGTGGCGCGATGTTCGCCGGTACGCCTGCGGGTCCGGGCAAACGCCATGTCGCGCAGCAGGATTCGCTGAGCGCCCGGATGGGCCGCGGGGAGCACGGCCAGAAGGAGCCGCTGCGCGGGCGGCCTTCTATTCTGGAGGGGCAGCCGTACGCATCGGGACGGCGAAGAGACCGGGGAGTCTAGTGGCCGCACGTATCACGCCCCTTCGGCTCGAAGCGTTCGAGCAGTTGCCGAAGCACGCGCGGCGCTGCGTGTACTGGGAGGTCGATCCCGGCATCGTCGGACGCGGCGACCAGCTGTCCGACCCCGAGTTCGAGAAGGAAGCGTGGCTGTCAATGGTCATGCTCGAGTGGGGGTCGTGCGGCCAGCTCGCCGTTGAGTACCGGACCGCGCACGCGGGGGAGGCTGTTGCCGACGATCCGAACGACGATCCATGCCTCGGCTACGTGTTCTACGCGCCGCCCCGGTCGGTGCCCCGGGCGACGCGATTCCCGACCGGACCGGTGAGCGCGGACGCGGTGCTACTGACGACGCTGGGTGTGGAGGCCGGCCAAGACGCCGCTGAGTTGTCGCACACTCTGTTGATGGCAGTGGTCAATGATCTCGTTCGCCGCGGCGTACGCGCGCTCGAAGCGTTCGGCCGGACGAGCCAGGTCGGCGAGCTGGCCGAGATGGAGACCGTGACGCCCGATGTCCGTCCGGTGACGGAGGCGCTCGGAGACTGCTCGGTAGACCAGTGTGTGCTCAGCGCGGATCTGCTGCTGGACGCCGGGTTCGTCGTGGTCTCACCACATACCTATTTCCCACGGCTGCGGCTCGAGCTGGAGCAGGGCCTGGGCTGGAAGGCCGGTGTGGAAGCCGCGCTGGAGCGACTGCTGGAAAGCGCGCAGCTCGAACAACCGGTGGGTGCGGGTGCGGGCCTTTATGGATAGCCGACGGGGTCAGGCGCGGCGGGACTGTTCGACAGCGAGTTCGTGCGCCAGCAGCTCGGCGAACGTGAAAGTGCCGGTGGGACGGTCGTTCTTGCCCAACAGATAGAGCCGTTTGACCGCGGCAAGGATGCCCTCGGCCAGTGCGTCACGCGAGGCCGGCGACACCAGCTTCGCGCGATCGTCGGGATTGGTGATGTATCCGACGTCGACCTGAACGGTGGGCATCCGGGTCAGCCGCAGCAGGTCCCAGGTGCGCCCGTGCACCCGGCAGTCACGTAATCCGGTGCGCGCGACCACTTCCCGCTGAATGAAGTCGGCGAGGTTGCGTCCGATCGTGGACACCGAACCATGCGAGTTGCCGAAGTGGAATGAGGCGACGCCGTTGGCCGCGGGGCTGGGCTGCGTCGCACACCGCAGGCTGATCATCATGTCGGCGCCGACGGTGTTGGCGGTGGCGGCACGTTCGGCGTCAGACGGGGAAGCGTTGGCCGGCCGGGACAAGAACGTCTCGATGCCGATCGCCGTCATGCGACCCTCAAGGCGAGAGGCCAAGTCCCACAGGATGTCCGCCTCGCTGATCGGACCGGCGGGCCCGTTCATGATCAGACCGTGGTCGGCGCCACCGCGGCCCGGGTCGACGATGATGCGCTTACCCGACAGCCGCGGGCCGGAGCGGCGCACCAGCTCCTCCTCGCGGATCGCGTGCGGTGATCCGCCGGTGACGCGGGATCCCAGAAAGTACAAGGAGCGCAACGTTTCCGGGCCACAGATGCCGTCGGGGTAGAGCCCGTACTCACGCTGGTAGGACGACAGCGCGTTGTGGGTCTGCAGCCCGAAATGGCCGTCGACCAGGCCGGTGTAGAACCCGAGATCCTGCAGGCGAGCCTGCAGGGTGGCGACGTCGTCGCCGTACATCGGGGCGCCGAACTGGTGATTGAGGGTGCGGGCGCCGAGCCGGTAAGAGGCTTCCTTGAGGGCGCGGTAGGTCGCCTCTCCGACGATGCCGTCGACCAGCAGGCCGCGGTGCTGTTGGAACGCGCGCACGGCATGGTCGAGGTCGTCGTCGAACATATCGGCGACCACGTGCTTGCCGGTGGTGAGGTCCTCGTCGTCGCTGTTCGCGACCATGCCGAGCGCGGCGAGAGCGGCCCGGATCTCGGCGACCGCCCCCCCGCGGTCACCGCGACGCAGACTCGACATAGCCAGATTGTCTCAGACCGACTGGGGATTCGAGAAAACCCCAGGCGAGTCGCGGCAACGCGATTCGCGGTGCGCCAAGGTAGTTAGTCGAGCTCAGCCAGTTCGCGGAGCAGGGCCGCCTTGCCTTTGGCGCCGACGATTCGCTTCACCGGCTGGCCGTCTTTGAACAGGATCATCGTCGGAATCGACACCACCTGGAAATCCCGCGCCGTGGCCGGATTTTCGTCAACATCGATCTTGGCGACCGTCAGGGCGCCGGCCTTCTCCGAAGCGATCTCCTCGAGCACCGGCGCGACCATCTTGCACGGCCCGCACCAGGTGGCCCAGAAGTCAACCAGAACCGGCGTTCCGCTCGACAGTACGTCGTCGGAGAACGAATCGTCAGTCACTGTGACCGTGTTGGAATCGCTCACTGCTTGGCTCCTATCAGATCGCTGTCATCGGTTGTGGTGGAGGTCCTTTCGCCCGGATGGGCGTGCTCGGCCAGCCAACGCTCTGCGTCGATTGAAGCGGCACAACCACTTCCGGCGGCCGTGATCGCCTGGCGGTAGGTGTGATCGACGAGATCGCCTGCGGCGAAGACACCTTCGACCGACGTGTAGGTGGTGCGCCCCTGCACTTTGACGTAACCGCCGTCGTCGAGCTCGACCTGACCGCGCACCAGCTCGGAACGCGGGTCGTGTCCGACCGCCACGAAGACACCGGTCACCGGCAGCGTGGACTCCTCACCGGTCACGGTGTTGCGCAACCGGATACCGCTCACCTTCGGGTTGCCCTCGATCGCGGTGACCTGGGTGTTGGTCAAGATGGTGATCTTCTCGTTGGCCTGTGCACGCTCGAGCATGATCTTGGACGCGCGGAACTCGTCACGGCGGTGGATGAGAGTCACGTTGCGGGCGAACCGGGTCAGGAAGATGGCCTCCTCCATCGCGGAGTCCCCACCACCGACCACGGCGATGTCCTGGTCGCGAAAGAAGAAGCCGTCGCAGGTGGCGCAGGTGCTCACCCCCATGCCGATCAGCTCCTCCTCGCCCGGCACCCCGAGGTGGCGGGCCGCGGCGCCCATCGCCAGGATCACCGCGCGGGCGCGATACGTCTCGTCACCGACGGTGACCGACTTCACCGGGCCGCTCAGGTCAACGGCCTCGACGTCCTCCATGTGCAGATCGGCGCCGAAGCGCAGGGCCTGCTCGCGCATCTGGTCCATCAATTCCGGTCCGGTGATGCCGTCCCGAAAGCCCGGGTAGTTCTCTACCTCCGTGGTGGTCATCAACGCACCGCCGAACTGGCTGCCCTCGAACACCAGCGGATTCAGCTGGGCGCGGGCGGCGTAGACGGCCGCGGTGTAGCCGGCTGGGCCGGACCCGATGACGATGACGTCGTGGACGGTCTCTGAGGAGTTCATGCGTGCCTTTCTGCCTGCGGCCGGAACCGCAGCCGCGTAAACAACCGCGTTCTCTCAACAACAGGGTAGGCCCGGGTGTTCCCGACGGCGCTCACGGGCGGGCGACCACCGTCTCGGCGAGCAGCCCGGTGTGCGCGCCGCTGCAGGTCAACCGCACGGCTACCGCCGCCATCTGCGCCGGGTCCGGGCCGGGCAGCAGCAGCACGACGGCCGGCAGGCCGGACACCTCCAGCTGCCGTCCGCCGAGCACGTCGAGGGTGGGGGAGTACCCGAGTCCGGCCAGACATGAGCCGCGGCGCACAGGGTCGGTCAGCGGGCCGAGCTCCGGCGCGGAGCCCAGCAGGGGCAGCAGGTCGGCTTCCGGCAGCGGGAAACGGTCGGCGAGCCCGGCGACGGTGATCGGCGACGCGGTCGGCCCCGCCGGAAACGCCGGCTCGGAGTCGCGGCCGATCATCACCGCGCCCAGCACGACGCCGGCTGCCAGCGCCGTCACACCGGTGATCAGAGCCGCGCGCTGCCATCCGGTCAGCTTCGGACGGGTCACGGTGTGCGCGCCGGCGCGGGAGGCGTCCCGCAGCGCCGCACCGATGCGGGCGGTCACGTCGGCGGGAACCTCCGGAGCGCTGGCGGCGTCGTCGCCGAGCCGCTGCAGGGCCCGGCGCAGCGCGGCGTCGGGATCCTGGCCAGCGCCGCCGTCCATCCCGCCCCCGTCAATCCTCGCCTGACAGATCGTTCGAGGTTATCGGACCGGCCTCACTCCGCGGCGGCGGCGAAGTAGTACAGCGAGCCGGCGAGTTTGGAGCGCGCCCGCGAACAACGCGACTTGACGGTGCCCTCGGCGACCCCGAGCATGCGCGCGGTCTCGGCGACGCTGTAACCCTGCATGTCCACCGCGACCACGGCGGCCCGCTGCTCGACCGGCAGCCGCATCAACGCCCGCTCGACGACGATCGCGGTGTCGACGTCGCCGGTCGGGTCGACGCCCCCGCAGAGCTGGTCGTCGAGTTCCTCACAGGCGCGAGTCTTGTTGCGCCGCAGCCGGTCCAGACAGGCGTTGACGACGATGCGGTACAGCCAGCTGGTGACCGCCGAGTCGTGCCGGAAAGCGCGGGCGGTGCGGTGCGCGGCGAGCATCGCGTCCTGCAGCGCGTCGGCCGCGTCATCGGGGTCCCTGCTGGTCAGCTGCGCCAGCCGGTAGAGCTGCCGATGGTGCCGGTAGAAGAGTTCCTCGAACGCGTAGCGGTCACCGTCGACGTGGGCGGTCAGCAGTTCGGCGTCGGTGCGCGACGAGCGGGTCTGCCGCCTCGTCGGCTCCGGCGTGCCCCCGAAAATCCCCACAGCCGAACAGTAATCGGCGCCGGGGGAGGGCCCGGACACCAGTTTCGGCGGCCGCCACGGACGCGGGCTCGCCGGTACCGGCCAGGTCAGGATGCGGCGTTGAGCGTGATCTCGGCGATGTCTGAGCGGCTCTGTCCGTTGACCTGCCCGAGGGTCGACACCCAGACCAGCACGTTGGAGGTCGGCTCGGCGTCGGAGATCTCGATGGTGTTCGAGCCCGGCTTGAGCGGGGTCGGATCGGTCAGCGCCGTGGTGGCCTCCAGCGACGACGGCGTGGGCGTCGACGATGACCGGATCTGTACGGAGGTTCCGGTGCTGTTCAGGTTCACGGTGACCGAGCCGAGCTTCGTCGGCTCCGGAAGCTGCAGCATCAGCCCGACACCGTTCTTGAAGTTCGGGAACGGCACCGCGTCGGAGTAGGTGTCGATCGGCCACACCGTCGCCGGGTTCCCGTCGATCGCCAGGTCGGCCAGATCGGGGGCGTCGGCCTCACCTTCAGGCGAGAACACCGTCACCGCAGTGGGTTTGACCACCGAAACGGTCTGGGTCGGTGGGGAGGAGTCATCGCTGGACGCCGACGGTGCGTTGAGCCCGAGTTCGTCACCGCCGAGTCCGCTGCCGACGTCACCGAAGATGCGGCTGAGGGCGGTGCCGAGCAGGATCACCGCGACGACGGCGATGGCACCGGCGATGGAGAGCCCCACGATCAAGCCCTTGCGGCGCCGGGCCGCGGCCTCGGGGTCGAGTTCGGCGGCGTAGTCGCCGGCGCCGGCCTCGGGCGTGGGCTCGTCGACCGGGGCGATGTGGTCGGTGCGGTCGGCGATCGCGGTGGCCTGCTGGAGCAGGTTCAGCAGCGTGGGCGCGCTGCGGATACCGCCGTCCTTCTCGACCGCCCGCGCGGCGGCCGCCGAGATCTGGAACGGGATGTCGCGGTCGACGGTCTTGGGCTCGACCGGATGGCCCGCGGCGTCGAGGTCGGCCGGTTGCAGACCGCTGGGCTCTCCGGTCTCGGGCAACGGCCACCGGGCGACCAGCAGCGCGTACAGCGACGCGCCGATACCGCGGATGTCGTCGTCCGGGGAGGCGTCGGGCAGGGTCCCGGGAAACGCGAGTGCCACGTCGCCGTCGATGCTGACCCGGATCCGGCTGGGGTGGTCGATGGACAGCGCCACGCCGTTGCGGTGGGCAACCTCAGCCGCGGCGGCCAGCGACTGGACGGCGCGGGCGCCGCCGATCGGGGAGGGATTGGTGTCGGCGACCTCGGCCAGTGAGCCGCCGCGGATCCACTCCGAGACCACCAGAGCGCCGGCGCCGTTGTGGACGACGTCCAGCACGCGCGCGACGCCGGGCATGTCGATGCGGCTCAGCCGCTGGGTGCGGTCCAGGATCTCCTGCACCTGCCGTGGGGGCAGGGTGCCGTCGGGGTCGACGAAGGTGAGCGCGACCTGCCGGTCCAGCGCGGTGTCCAGAGCCTGCCAGAACTGCAGGGTGGCCGGGCCACCGTGGAACACCAGCAGCCGGTAGCGGCCGTCGACGACCGTTGCGCCGGGGATGAGGTGGACGTCGTCGCCGGGGGACGGCTCGACGACGGTCTCGGCGGCGCTGCCGACCGACTCCGGCACGTCGGGCTGGAAGTCGTCAGCGGAGGGCCGGTTGATCCGTGTGGTGGCCAAAGAGTCGTGCATGGAGTCGGGCAGGGAATCGTGCTCCGTCGGGGAACCGCCGGTGGGTTTGTCGCTCACCGCGAATCCTTTCCGCCTCCCGTCGTCGGCTGCCTCGGCCACTGTTCCCCGCGCGGCCGACCTGGGAAGCTGACGCCGGCGTAACGGGGATTGATTTCTGGGATCAGGGTACGTGAGCGCCTCGGCGGTCACGGTGGGCTTACCCGTTCCGCCCAGTCCGAACCGGCGGCGCACCACTGCGAGCGCGGCCTGGGCCTCCGGGACGCGGGCGGCGAGCATCACCCCGACGATGATCGGCACCATCACCATGCCGAGGCCCAGCAGCCGCAGCAGCGAGCCGGCCGCACCCCAGTGCGCGGTCAGGTCCTCCAGACCGAGCAGCCGGTCCGCGATGTGGGCGATCAGGCCCGCCGCCAGGGAGGCGGTGATGGTGACCAGGATGGTGCGGATGACCTCGGTGTTGATCAGTCGCCCACCCGGCGGATCGAGACGCGCGCGCAGCAGCACGTGCCCGACGGTCGCGCCGGCCAGAAACCCCAGCCCGTTGGCCAGGCCAAGGTAGCCGGCGACGAGCTCGGGATCGTCGGTCAGGTGCGGCGCGGCCAGCGATGCGGCGATCTTGACGACGGTGATGACGAGGATGAGGGCGATCGGTGTCCACGGTTCCTGTCGGGCGTAGAAGACCCGCAGCTGCAGGAGCACCAGCGCATACGGGATCAACGTGAACGCCGAGAGCGTGATCGCCATGCCGAGGTAGCCGGCGTCGACGGCGCCGAAGTTGCCGTAGGCGAACAGCGCACTGCCGATGGCGGGCCCGCCGACGGTCATCATCGCCACGATCGGGATCAGCGTGAGCATCGTCAGCCGGGTCGCCAGAGACAGGTCGGCGAGCACGGCCGAGCCGTCGTCGGCGGCCGCGTTGCGGGACAGTCGCGGCATCACGACGGTCAGCACCGTGACGCCGATGATGCCGAACGGAAGCTGCAGCACAAGCCACGTGTAGTTGTAGATGGCCGGTCCGGACGCGGCGGCGCCGCTGGCCACCTGGTTGCCGACGATCAACCCGATCTGGCTGATGAGCACATACAGCACCATCGCCAGCGCCATCATCCCGAACTTCTTGAGCCGGTCGTCGATGCCCCACAGCGGCCGCAGGCTGATCCGCTCCCGGCGCAGCGCCACGAACAGCACGGCGGCCTGCGCGACCACACCGAGGGTGGTGCCGATCCCGAGCACCAGCAGCTTGGCGTTGCCCATCTGGACCGGGTCGATCGAGAGTTCGCCGGGGACAAGCACATACAGGCCGAGCGTGACGATCGCAACGACGTTGTTGACCACCGGCGCCCAGGCCGGCGGTCCGAAGATGTTGCGGGTGTTCAGGATCGCCATGAACACCGAGGACAGGCCGTAGAAGATGATCTGGGGCAGCAGCAGGAATGCGAACGCCGTCGTCAGGGGACGGTTCACCAGCGGATCCGAGCCCAGCATCAGATCGACCAGCAGCGGCGCCGCCAGCGTGGAGACGATCGTGACGACCAACAGCAGTGTCGTCGCGAGCGTGAGGAGCCGTCGGACGAATGCGGTTCCGCCGTCGGGGTCATCGCGTTCGGCGCGGGCCAGCACCGGAACGAAGATCGCGGTGAACGTCGCCTCCAGCACCAGCGCCGCGATCAGGTTGGGCAACTGGTTGGCGACGGTGAACGCGCTCGACAGCGCGGCGCCCAGGATCGCGGCGAGCAGCACGATGCGCGCGAACCCGGTGAGCCGGCTGACCAACGTGGCCAGCGCCATGCCCCACGATCGCGACACCACGGCCGCATCGGACAGCTCCGGACGGTCGGCGGGACGGCTCGGCGGGGGCGGGCGGTGCGGCCGCGCGTCACGCATCGCCACCGCCGGACGAGGTCCGGGCCCGGCGCCTGCCGGTGCGCACGTCGGCGGGTTCCTCGTCGCCGTAGGCCAGCGCCACGTCCACCGGGTCGGGTCGGGTGGGGTCGGCCTCCAGGTCGGCCCGGTCGGGTTGACCGCGGAACCGGTGCCACAGCCGCCGTCCGACGAGTAATACCAGCACCGCGCCACCGGTCATCGTGATGATGAACAGCACCTTGCCGTACGCATTGGAGTGCACCGACAGCCGGACCGGTTCGCCCAGCGGCAGGCCGTCGGCGGTGCGCAACGCGACGTCGACGGCGACCCGCTGGGTGAAGTGCACCTCGATCGGCACCTTCAGCGGCAGAAATCCCGGCGGCAGCACGATCTCGCCCAGGTCGGTCACCGTCATGCCGGGTGGGGCGTCGATGTCCAGCCGGACCCGGATGGGCACCGGCAGGTTGTTGCGCAGCGCCAGCGGTATCGGGCTGCGTTCGGTGGCGAGCGTGTACGACCCGCCCGGATTGACGATCGTGACCGCCTTGAACAGATCCTCGACCGTGCGCCCGACGCGGGTCAGCCGCTGCTGGGCCAACCCGCTGCGTGCGTCGGGCGGCACCGACAGGCTCAGCGCGCGCAGCAGATCCTCCCGCAGCGGCGCGGTGTACTGGTTGCCGGTCAGCCCGGTGCGTTCGTCGGTACTCAGCGCCGCGGTGAATCCCCACAGCCGTCCGGTCGCGGCCGAGATCCCCGATACCACGCCGTCGTCGAATCGTCCCCGCGGATTCCCCAGCGGGCCCGCCGGCGGCGTCGCGTCCCGGGCGGCCGCATTCGCGTCGTTGACCAGCGCGGGCAGCGGGCGCGGCACCGCCAGCCCGGCGCGGATGCCGGTGGCCACCGTCGACAGCACGGCCTCCGCGTCGGCGGGGGACACGTTCCACATCAGCGGCGGCATCACCACCTCGGCGCGGGGGGTGACGTCAGGGCGCAGAACGCGCCACAGCATGGCTCCGAGCGCGTCCTGGCGACGAGCGACCTCCGAGTCCTGCTTGACGGCCACGTCCAGCGACGGATCCAGGTACGACGGGGATTCCGGGGCCGGGCCCATCGCGGCGAGCGCGGCGCCCACCGCGGGGTCGAACGGGGCGGCCACCACGTTGGGGGTGTAGCGCACGGGTTCGGTGGCCGCGGTCTCGGCGGTGCTGCTCGTCTCGCCGGGACCGATCAGGTCGGCGGCCGCGACCGCGACGGTCGGGCCCCTCTCCGACAGCAGCTGGATCGCCGGGCCGGTCAGCGCCCCGTCACCCACGAGACTGACCCCGCGCGCCGAGACGACGCCGAGGATCTGGTCGACGATCGCGGCGGCGCCCGTGGTGGCGATCGACGCCAGGCCGGGGTCCGCGACCCGCTGCAGCGCGTCGAGGTCGGCCTGCGCGTAGACGGTCGAGGTGATGCACATCCGCTGTGCGAGCGCTTTGAGCCGGTTGAGCCAGTCCACCGCGGCCTGTTGCCCGGTGCCCGGGTGGGTGGGGGTGCCCGGCCCGGCGTCGGCGCCGTCGTTGACGACGTAGCCGGCGGTCATCGCGTTGACGGTGACCAGCAGGTCGGGGTCGACGGCCAGGCACACGGCGCGCGTGACGTTGCCGCCGGGATCGACCTCGGGGTTGGTCGCGAAATCGATGGAGCCGAGCAGCGTGTCCAGGCGTCCGCCGGGGGCCAGCGACACCGCGAGCTCGTCGTCGATCAGCCGCACCGGGGTGGTGCCCCCGGGCGCTCCGGCCGCCAACCGGGGCCGGTCCGCCAACGGCCAGAACATGGTGAGGCCGACGGGCCGGGTGGTGTCGGGCGGCACCGCGGAGTCCACCGCGTCACCCGCGGAGTCCCCACCGCTCTCCGGCGGCACGCCCAGCACCGGCAACAGGAAGCGCGAGTCGTCCAGCCGGGCCGGAGCCCCGTAGTCGGGGGTGCCGTTGACGTTGACCATGAGCGGGTACACGCCCGGGCGCTCGACCCGCAGCGACGGCTGCCCGGTGGCGCGCAGCGGATAGCTGAGCCGGAACGGGACCTCATCACCGCGTGTCAATTCCGGTGCGGCGGTGACGAAGTCGGCCACCGGCTGGTACTGATCGACGTTTCCGGCCAGGTCGGTGCGCAGCGTGCTGGACGCCGCGGCCGCCGGCGCCCGTTCCAGCCGGACCACAACATCGCGTACGGCGCGGTCCCCGATGTTGCTGATGGTGCCGGTGACGGTCACCATCGGGTCACTGGTGGTGGTCACGACGTCGGGGGAGACGGAGTCGATCTGCACCCGCAGGAACTGCGCCGAGGCGGGCTGGGCGGCCGCGACGGGAAGGACCGCGCCCGGCGCGACGGCCAGGAGCAGCGCGACGAGCGCGACGAGCAGGCGTCGCAGAGTCACGGCCCTTGACCGCAGCCGTTCGTCCGCCGGCCGGGCTGGGGTTGAGCGGTGGGGTCAGGTCGTTGTCGTCGGGTGTGGGAGTGCGTCTGTCCGCGGCGGCGCGGCGTGGTGCGCGGCAGCGGCGGCAGCGCGCCCGGCCCGTGGTTGTGCAGTGTGTCGATCAGTTCGTCGGCGACCTCGGCCAGCCGGCGCTCGTCGGCGTAGGCCAGCCGGGACGGCAGGTCCTTGACCGGCACCCAGGCCACCTCGGTGACCTCGACGTCCTCGTCGGAGAGCTCGCCGCCGGAGAACCGCATCAGATAGTGGTGCACGGTTTTGTGTACGCGGCGGCCCTCGGTGACGAACCAGTAGTCGATGCTGCCGAGGGCGGCCAGCACGCTGCCCTGGATGCCGGTCTCCTCGGCGACCTCGCGGATCGCGGTCTGCTCGGCCGTCTCGCCCATCTCGATGTGGCCCTTGGGCAGAGACCACAACATCCGGCCGCGCCGGTCGGTCCGGCCGATCAGCGCGGCCACCTGCCGGTCCTTGGGGCCGTCGATGCCGTCGATGACCAGGCCCCCCGCCGAGGTCTCATGCACGGTGCGCAGACGTTCCGGAGGGCGTCGGACCTTGGTCTTCTGCGGTTTGGGGGACTGCCCGGGCTGGGCGGCCCCGGCGGCCGGGGAGCCCTGCAGGCGGCGATTGGGGTTCTGTTCGGATGCGGCTTCGGGAGGACCTGCCGCGCGTCGGCCCCGGCGGCGCCCGCGGCGCCGTCGTGGTTTGGCCTGCTCGCCGTCCGACACCCAAGCGATAGTAGCTGGCATGAACGGCGGTTCTCGCCGCACTCGCCGGTCGGTGACATCGCCGTGACCAGTAGGCTCAGCGGACGTGCCCGACCCCACCTCAGATGCTGAACTGCTGGCGGCAGCGCAGGTTGCGCTGAACGCCCACGCCGCGGTGCTGCGTGAGGTGGGCCGGCTGTTCGCCGAGCACGGCCACGAGCTCTATCTGGTCGGGGGCAGCGTGCGGGACGCGCTGCTCGGCCGGCTCGGCTCCGATCTGGACTTCACCACCGACGCCCGGCCCGACCAGATGCTGCCCTTCCTGCGCGGCTGGGGTGACGCGCTGTGGGACACCGGTATCGACTTCGGCACCCTCGGCGTCGGCAAGCGCGGCGACCGGCTCGAGATCACCACGTTCCGGGCCGACACGTATGACCAGGTGACCCGCCATCCCGAGGTGCGCTACGGCGACAACCTCGCCGACGACCTGGTGCGCCGCGACTTCACCGTCAACGCGATGGCGGTCCGCATCACCCCCGACGGTCCGGCCGAGTTCCTGGATCCGCTCGACGGGCTGGCCGCGTTGCGCCGCGCGGTGCTCGACACCCCCACCGAACCGGAGGTGTCGTTCGGCGACGACCCGTTACGCATGCTGCGCGCGGCCCGGTTCGTGTCGCAGCTCGGCTTCGAGGTGGCGCCCAGGGTGCGGCAGGCCCTCGAGGAGATGGCTCCTGCGCTGGGGCGCATCACCGCCGAACGCGTGGCGGCCGAACTCGACAAGCTGCTGCTCGGCGCCGACCCGGTCGCCGGCGTGGACCTGATGGTGCAGACCGGTCTCGGCGAGGTGGTGCTGCCCGAGGTCGGCGCGATGCGGATGGCGATCGACGAGCATCATCAGCACAAGGACGTCTACCAGCATTCGCTGACCGTGCTGAAGCAGGCGATCGACTTGGAAGGGCCCGACGGTCCGGACCTGGTGCTGCGCTGGGCGGCGCTACTGCACGACATCGGCAAGCCGGCGACTCGCAGGCACGAACCCGACGGCGGCGTCAGCTTCCACCACCACGAGGTGGTCGGCGCCAAGATGACCCGCAAGCGGATGCGGGCGCTGAAGTACTCCAAGCAGATGATCGCCGACGTATCCCAGCTGGTGTATCTGCATCTGCGGTTCCACGGATACGGCGACGGGCGTTGGACCGATTCGGCGGTGCGCCGCTACGTCACCGACGCCGGACCGTTGCTGAGCCGGCTGCACAAGCTGGTGCGCGCCGACTGCACCACCCGCAACAAGCGCCGCGCGGCGCGGCTGCAGGCCAACTACGACGACCTGGAGCAGCGGATCGCCGAGCTGGCCGCCAAGGAGGACCTGGCGCGGGTGCGTCCGGACATCGACGGCAACGAGATCATGCAGATCCTCGGCATCCCGCCGGGCCCGGAGGTGGGGCAGGCATGGAACCACCTCAAGGAGCTCAGACTGGATCGCGGTCCGCTCGACCACGACGAGGCCGTCGCCGAACTACTGAAGTGGTGGAACGAGAAGGGCGGCACCGGCGTCTGATCAGGTATGGAGTACTGCCTGGGTGACGCCGACGGCTCGGCCGCCATGTGGACGGTCGACCCCGACGGCGATCTCGACGGTGACGGTCTGCTCGATTCGGTCGCACTCGACCTCGACCACGACGGTCTGACCGACGACGTGTTGGCCGACCTCGACGGGGACGGCACCGCCGATCACGCCGTGCTCGATCTGGACGGCGACGGTGTTCCGGAGGCCTACTTCACCGACGACGGCATGGGCACGTGGACGGTGGCCGCCGACCGCGGCGGTGCGGCGCTGCGGTGGTTCGGCCTGGACGGCGCCGAACATCCCGCGACCGCGACGACGGTGGATCTCGACGGTGACAGCACGCCGGAGCGGCTGGCCGACGCCGACGGCGACGGGGTGGCCGACCGGGCAATCGGCGCCCGGCACGCGTGGGTGGACACCGACGGTGACGGCAGATGGGACGTGCGGCTCACCGATGCGGACGGCGACGGCGGCGCCGACTCCGCCGAGTACCTGTGACCCGCACCGCGCATGGCGTCAGCCCCGACCGGCTCCCGGCGGTCCGGCGAAGGCCTGCGCGATCGTCAGCCACTTCTGCGCGTCCGGTCCGACCGCGACGATGTCGAGCGCCGACCGGGGCCGCCGCTGGGTGACGAGCATGCAGAAATGCTCCGCCGAGCCCGTCACCTGTTGGGCGGCGTCCTCGGGTCCCCACGTCCACTCGGGCTCGTCGGCTCCGGGCGGTGCGGATAGTTTCACGTGGAACGGTTCCGGCGGCGGGGTCAGACCGTGCACGGTGTACGCGAAATCCCGGGTCCGCACCCCGATGTGGGCGATCGACCGCAGCCGCGCCGTCGGGGGGCGTGTCACGCCGAGCGCGTCGGCGACGTCCAGGCCGTGCGCCCAGGTCTCCATGAGCCGTGCGGTGGCCATCGACGCCGCGCTCATCGGCGGTCCGAACCACGGCAGCTTGCGGCCGTCGGGCACCGTCAGCAGCGCATCGTGCAGTGCGGTACGGGTCGCACGCCAGTCGACGAGCAGCTCGGCCGGCGGGGTCGCCGCGAGCTCTTCGGCACCAGCGTCGACGAAGCCGGCCGGATTCTTCGACGCCTCGGTGAGGACGGACGCGAAGCCGGGCTCATCGGTCACCGACAACAGAGCCACCCGGTCGGTCCACAGCAGGTGCGCGATCTGATGGGCGATCGTCCAGCCCGCAGCGGGCGTGGCCAGCGACCACTGCTGCGGCGGCAGTGACGCCACCAGCACGTCGAGCTCATCGCTCTCGTCGCGCAGGTCGCTGACCATCGGGGCTGCTCCGGCCATGCGGCTCACCCTAGCCGGGCAGCCGCCCGCGCCGACCGGTGATCGCGTGCAGGGCCAGCCCCACCAGATAGAGGGCCACCCCGGCCAGAGCCAGTCCTACCGAACGCCCGCCGGGCGGGATCACGAACGCCGCCCCCGTGATCGCGAGGATGAACGCCACCCAGAACAACGAGTCCTGCACCGCGAACAGGTGACCGCGCAGCGCGTCGTCGACGTCGATCTGCATCGCGGTGTCCGCGCACAGCTTGACCACCTGGCCCGCCGCACCCAGCAGAAAGCCGCACACGATCATCACCGGCAGATGCAGCGTGGCGCCGACCAGCTGAACGGCCGCGGCGAAGGCCAGCGCGCCGTTCGGGGTGGCGTAGCGTCCCCACTTGCGCACCAGCGCCGGCGTGAGGATCGTGGCGAGGAACTGCCCGGCGCCCCCGGCCGTGACGAACAGAACCGTGGTGCCGAAGCCGGCCACCGTGGTCGCGTCCGTGTGGCGCACCATCACGAGCACCAGCAGCGTGTTGATGCCGAACACCATGCGGTGCGCGGCCAGCCCCGACAGCGTCGCCGCGACCGACGGGACGGCCGCGACGGTGCGGGCGCCGTGCAGCCAGCCGGTGGCCACCGCGTAGAGCACCGAGCCGTGCACCGCGCGCACGCTGTCGTCGGGCCCCAGCAGCCGGGGCGGGAACCGCATCGACAGCCACAGCGCCACCCCGACCGGCACGGCGACCAGAAAGATGATGATCGACGCGCCCACATCGCCGGCTCCGAACCACCAGCGCGGCAACAGCATGAAAATCGCGCCCGCGAATGCGGCCACCGACGAAGTCGCGGTCGCCACGGAGTTCATCGCGATCACCTGCTCGCGGGGCACCACGTGCGGCAGCGCCGCGCTCAGCCCTGAGGACACGAAGCGGGTGAAACCGTTGGCCAGCAACGCGCTCAACAGGATCGGGATGTCGGAGCGGCCGGCGGCCAGTAGCGTCCCGACGCCGAGTACCACCACCAGCCGGCCCAGGTTGGCGCCGATGAGCACCAGCCGGCGGTCCCAGCGGTCGAGCAGTGCGCCGGCAAACGGGCCGAGCAGCGAGTACGGCAGGAACAGCACCGCGAACGCGGCCGCGATCGCCCACGGCTCGGCCTCACGCTCAGGGTTGAACAGAATCGCCCCCGCGATCCCGGCCTGGAACAGGCCGTCACCGAACTGGCTGACCGCGCGCAGCTCGAGCAGTCTGCGGAACTCGGGCAGGGTCCGCACCGTACGCCACAACGTCCGGGCGGCACGGTCGTCGGGCACGGATCACGTCCTGTTGGCGGGCTGAAGCGGAATCTGAGGGCAACCCGACCACAGTACAAATATCGAGATGCGGTGCGCTGGTCTGCCACCATCACGCGGCCGTGGTGACATGATGGTCGAATGGCGCAACCCGAGGATCCGGAGGACTTCGTCGCACCTGCGGCACACCGGGTTCGCGCGGGCACACTGCTGTTGGCCAACACCGATCTGCTGGAGCCCACCTTCCGGCGCAGCGTGATCTACGTGGTCGAGCACAACGACGGCGGCACCCTGGGCGTGGTCCTGAACCGGGCCAGCGAGACCGCGGTTTACAACGTGCTGCCGCAGTGGGCCAAGCTCGCGACCAAACCCAAGACGATGTTCATCGGAGGCCCGGTCAAGCGGGACGCCGCACTGTGCCTGGCGACGGTGCGGGTGGGCGTCGACCCGAGTGCGGCGCCCGGACTGCGGCATGTGCAGGGCCGGGTGGCGATGGTCGACCTCGACGCGGATCCCGACTCGATCGCACCGATGGTCGAGGGGGTGCGGATCTTCGCCGGTTACTCGGGCTGGACCATCGGCCAGCTTGAGGGCGAGATCGAGCGCGACGACTGGATTGTGTTGTCGGCGTTGCCCTCTGATGTTCTGTCCGAGCCGAAGGTGGATCTGTGGGCCCGCATCCTGCGCCGGCAGCCGCTGCCGCTCTCACTGCTGGCGACCCACCCGATCGACCTGTCGCGCAACTAGCCTCTCGGGTGCTCTAGCGGTCGCAGGCCAGCGTGCACGTCCCGCATCCGCTGCCACCGCCGCTGCCGCAGCCACCCCCGGCCACCGCGGCCTGCTGCGCGTTGCGCCGCGCGACGGCGGTCGCGGCCTGCCAGCACCCTGCCGCGACGGTGCCGATCGCGCCGGCCACACAGACCACCAGGATCACCACCGACAGCGGGGCGGTCGCCGTCAGGGCCACCACGGCGCCGGCGCCCAGCATCACGGCGGCGGCCAACTGGGTGGGCGCCACGGCGCGCAGCACCTGCTGGACGTAATCGGTGGACGGGCGACGCGTCAGCGACCATGCGCCCAGCGCCGCGGTCCCCACGGCCGCGCACAGACTCAACACGGCAGCGACGAACATGGGCTTCAGAATACGGTGCCGGCGATGGGCCGTCGTCCCCCGGGCGCCAGGCTTCGCCCGGGGGACGACGCCGTCTATCCCTGCAGTCCCAGCAACTGTGGCGCGGGCGCCACGGCAGGAACGGCGGGAGCCGGGGGCGGCGCCGCGGGCAGCGGGGCCGCAGGTGCGCCGGCAGGCGGTGCGGCCGGGGCCGAGCCCGGCACGCTGACCTTGAAGCCGTTGACGATGGCCTCGGTGGCGTCCGCAGCGGCGACCACCTGGTCGACGCTCGTGGTGACCGACAGCGACACCAGGTAGTGGTCGGGGCCCGCGGCGGCGATGACATGGCGGCGGGATGTGTTCAGCGTCATGTTGTTCTCGCGGTAGGTGCCTTCGATCAGCGAGGACGGCATACCGCCGAAATCGGCGAGCGACGCGTCGGTGGTGCGCCAGGCGGGCAGCTTCTGGCTGTCGATGAAGCCGTGGCTGATGGCCTCCTTGGGGTCGAACGCGCCGACCAGCTTGTACACCACCACCTGGGCGTTCGAGGAGTACAGGCCGTTGCCGCCGATCCGGTCGGCGAGCACGGCGAACGCGTCCGGAACGTTCGGGTCCGGGATGTGTTCCCAGCCCCGCGGCTTGGGCAGCACGATGTTGAGCGCCTGGAAGCCCTGGCTGGACTGGGGCTCCATCGTGACGCCCTTGGCGGCGAAGAACTCGCTCAGCGTGCCCGAGGTGGCCGGGGCGATCGTCGAGACCGGACGCGGCGGCACCGCGGGGGCCGACGGCGCGCTGATGCCGGCGGGCACAGCGGCCGCGCCGCCGGTGGCCGGCGTCACACCCGGGGTCGGGAGGGGCTGGGGTGCGGCGTTGGGCGTAACCGTGACGGTCTGCGTCACTGTGGCAGGCGCGGGCAGCGGGGGCTGCGGCAGCATCGGCTGGGCCGACGCCGTCGTGGCTGTGATGCTCAGCACCCCGGCGATGCCGACGGCGCAGGCACCGAGGCCACCTGCCAGAACCCGCCAGTGACGGGCGATTTCGCTCATCGAGTGCAATCCTTCCCAACGCTTGAGGGTTGTCAGGCGAGCAATGTATCCATGGCCGATCAAGCCCCACCAGGGCTGGAATCGACCTGGGATCAACCTCTGATACATCCGCAACGGAACCGAGACCTGCCCGTGGCCGGGAAATCGGCGAAGCGGGTGCTTATACCCTGGTGGGGTGACTGAAACGCCGACTGGACAGCCCGCTGCAACAGAGTCCTCGCGCGAGCGCTCGTCCGGTGACACTGACACCCCGGTGCACCGCTATACCGCGGAGCTCGCCGGGGAGATCGAACAGGCCTGGCAGCAGCGGTGGTCGAAGAACGGCACGTTCAACGTCGCGAACCCGGTCGGATCCCTGGCGCCGGCCGACGGCGGTGAGGTGCCCGCCGACAAGATGTTCGTTCAGGACATGTTCCCGTACCCGTCGGGTGAAGGCCTGCACGTCGGGCACCCGCTCGGCTACATCGCCACCGACGTGTACGCCAGGTACTTCCGGATGACCGGCCGTAACGTGTTGCACGCGTTAGGTTTTGACGCTTTCGGCTTGCCCGCCGAGCAGTACGCGATCCAGACCGGCACGCATCCGCGCACGCGTACCGAGGCCAACATCGTCAACTTCCGCCGCCAGCTCGGGCGGCTGGGTCTGGGCCATGACTCGCGGCGCAGCTTCTCCACCACCGATGTGGAGTACTACAAGTGGACCCAGTGGATCTTCCTGCAGATCTTCAACGCGTGGTTCGATCCAGAGGCCGGCAAGGCCCGCCCCATCGCGGAGTTGATCGCCGAGTTCGAAAACGGCACCCGGCAGGTCGGCGACGGGCGCGCCTGGGCGGAACTCGATGCCGCCGACCGAGCCGACGTGGTGGACGCCCACCGCCTGGTGTACCTCACCGACTCGGTCGTCAACTGGTGTCCGGGCCTGGGCACGGTGCTGGCCAACGAGGAGGTCACCGCCGACGGGCGCAGCGAGCGCGGCAACTTCCCGGTGTTCCGGAAACGGTTGCGGCAGTGGATGATGCGCATCACCGCGTACTCCGACCGGCTGCTGGAAGACCTCGACGTGCTGGACTGGCCGGACAAGGTCAAGACCATGCAGCGCAACTGGATCGGCCGCTCGACCGGCGCTTCCGTGCTCTTCGGCACTGACGCCGGTGACATCGAGGTGTTCACCACCCGTCCGGACACGCTGTTCGGTGCGACATACATGGTGCTGGCCCCCGAACACGATCTGGTGGACCTGCTGGTCGCCGACGAGTGGCCCGCCGGCGTCGATGAGCGTTGGACGTTCGGCGCGGCCACCCCGCGTGAGGCGGTCGCGGCCTACCGGGCGTCGATCGCGGCGAAATCCGATCTGGAGCGGCAGGAGAACAAGACCAAGACCGGCGTGTTCGTTGGCGCCTACGCGACGAATCCCGCCAACGGACAACAAGTTCCGGTGTTCATTGCCGACTATGTGCTGGCCGGGTACGGCACCGGTGCGATCATGGCGGTGCCCAGCGGCGATCAGCGTGACTGGGACTTCGCGACCGAGTTCGGGCTGCCGATTGTGGAAGTGGTCTCCGGAGGCGACGTCTCGAAGGAGGCCTACACCGGCGACGGGGTGATGGTGAACTCCGGCTTCCTCGACGGTCTTGACGTGGCCGCCGCCAAGCAGGCGATGACCGAGCGGCTGACCGCGCACGGGCGGGGACGGGCGCGCGTCGAATACAAGCTGAGAGACTGGCTTTTCGCCCGGCAACGGTACTGGGGCGAGCCGTTCCCGATCGTCTACGACGAGGACGGGCGGGCGCACGGGCTGCCCGAGCACATGCTGCCCGTCGAACTGCCCGACGTGCCGGACTACTCGCCGGTGCTGTTCGACCCGCAGGACGCCGGCAGTGAGCCGTCCCCGCCGCTGGCCAAGGCGACGGACTGGGTCAACGTCGAACTCGACCTCGGCGACGGGCTCAAGAAGTACACCCGCGACACCAACGTGATGCCGCAATGGGCGGGCAGCTCCTGGTACGAGCTGCGCTACACCGACCCGCACAACGCAGAAGCCATGTGCGCCAAGGAGAACGAGGCGTACTGGATGGGGCCTAGGCCGGCCGAGCACGGTCCGGACGATCCGGGTGGCGTCGACCTGTACGTCGGCGGGGTCGAGCACGCCGTGCTGCACCTGCTGTATTCGCGGTTCTGGCACAAGGTGCTCTACGACTTGGGGCACGTCAGCTCCCGTGAGCCCTACCGTCGGCTCGTCAACCAGGGCTACATCCAGGCGTTCGCCTACACCGACTCGCGGGGAGCCTACGTGCCGGCCGCCGAGGTCACCGAGCGCGACGGCAGGTTCTACTGGCTCGACACCAGCGGCGGCACCCCGAGAGAAATCGAGGTGAACCAGGAGTTCGGCAAGATCGGCAAGAGCCTGAAGAACTCGGTGTCGCCGGACGAGATCTGCGACAACTACGGCGCCGACACGTTGCGGGTGTACGAGATGTCGATGGGCCCGCTGGAGGCATCACGGCCGTGGGCGACCAAAGACGTCGTCGGCGCGCACCGCTTCCTGCAACGCGTGTGGCGGTTGGTCGTCGACGAGGAAAGTGGAGCCACCCGGGTGTCGGACGCCGGGCTGGACGACGAGACCCTGCGGTTGCTGCACCGCACCATCGCCGGGGTGGCCGATGACTATGCGGCACTGCGCAACAACACCGCCGCGGCCAAGCTGATCGAGTACACCAACCATCTGACCAAGCAGTCGGTGACGGCGCGGGCGGCGCTGGAGCCGCTGGTGCTGATGGTGGCCCCGCTGGCGCCGCACCTGGCCGAGGAAGTGTGGAGCCGGTTGGGACACGAGACCTCGCTGGCGCACGGCCCGTTCCCGGTGGCCGACGAGCGCTATCTCGTCGAGGACACCGTCGAGTACCCGGTGCAGGTCAACGGCAAGGTGCGCGGCCGTGTCACCGTCGCCGCCGACGCGCCCGCGGACGCGGTGGAGGCCGCCGCGCTGGCCGACGAGAAGGTGATTGCCTTTCTGGACGGAAAGACCCCGAAGAAAGTCATCGTCGTCGCCGGCCGGCTGGTCAACGTCGTCGCCTGAGAAGCGCTCAAAACAGGTGCGGAATCGGGAGTAGAGCGCGCATCCTTGGGTATCTGGCCGCTGCCGGATGCCGGAGGAGAAGCCATGGCCGTCGAAGCCCCGAACCTCGTCAATATCACGCCGCGGCGGCCGTTCCCGGCCCGACTGGGACCCAAGGGCAACCTGGTCTACAAGCTGATCACCACCACCGATCACAAGCTGATCGGCATCATGTACTGCGTCGCGTGCTTCACCTTCTTCCTGGTGGGTGGGCTGATGGCGCTGTTCATGCGGACCGAGCTGGCGTCGCCGGGTCTGCAGTTCCTGTCCAACGAGCAGTACAACCAGCTGTTCACCATGCACGGCACGGTGATGCTGCTGTTCTATGCGACGCCGATCGTGTTCGGCTTCGCGAACCTGGTGCTGCCGCTGCAGATCGGCGCCCCCGACGTGGCGTTCCCGCGGCTCAACGCGTTCTCGTTCTGGCTGTTCCTGTTCGGTGCGCTGATCGCGATGAGCGGGTTCCTGGTGCCCGGCGGCGCGGCGGACTTCGGCTGGACGGCGTACGCGCCGCTGTCCGACGCGATCCACTCGCCCGGCCCGGGCGGAGACCTGTGGATCATGGGCCTGGCGCTCAGCGGCCTCGGCACCATCCTGGGCGGGGTCAACATGGTCACCACCGTGGTGTGCATGCGCGCGCCGGGCATGACGATGTTCCGGATGCCGATCTTCACCTGGAACATCCTGGTCACCTCGCTGCTGGTGCTGCTGGCGTTCCCGATCCTGACCGCGGCGCTGTTCGGGCTCGCGGCCGACCGCCATCTCGGCGCCCACGTCTACGACCCGGCCAACGGCGGGGCGATCCTGTGGCAGCACCTGTTCTGGTTCTTCGGCCACCCCGAGGTGTACATCGTCGCGCTGCCGTTCTTCGGCATCGTCAGCGAGATCTTCCCGGTGTTCAGTCGTAAACCGATCTTCGGCTACACCACGCTGATCTACGCCACCCTCGGTATCGGCGCGTTGTCGGTGGTCGTGTGGGCCCACCACATGTTCGCCACCGGCGCCGTGCTGCTGCCGTTCTTCGCGTTCAGCACCTATCTGATCGCGGTGCCGACCGGTATCAAGTTCTTCAACTGGCTCGGCACGATGTGGAAGGGCCAGTTGACGTTCGAGACACCCATGCTGTTCTCGATCGGTTTCCTGGCGACGTTCCTGCTCGGCGGCCTGACCGGCGTGCTGCTGGCCAGCCCGCCGCTGGACTTCCACGTCACCGACAGCTATTTCGTGGTGGCCCATTTCCATTACGTGCTCTTCGGCACCATCGTGTTCGCCACGTACGCCGGGATCTACTTCTGGTTCCCGAAGATGACCGGCCGGCTGCTCGACGAACGGCTGGGAAAGCTGCACTTCTGGCTGACGTTCATCGGTTTCCACACCACGTTCCTGGTGCAGCACTGGCTCGGTGACGACGGCATGCCGCGCCGCTACGCCGACTACCTGCCCAGCGACGGGTTCACCCCGCTCAACGTGGTGTCGACCATCGGCGCGTGCATCCTCGGCCTGTCGATGCTGCCGTTCCTGTGGAACGTGTTCAAAAGCTGGCGCTACGGTGAGCCGGTCGTCGTCGACGATCCGTGGGGCTACGGCAACTCGCTGGAGTGGGCCACCAGCAGCCCGCCGCCGCGGCACAACTTCACCGAGCTGCCCCGGATCCGGTCCGAGCGTCCCGCGTTCGAACTGCACTACCCGCACATGGTGCAGCGGATGCGCTCCGAGGCCCACGTGGGCCCGCACGCCACGGCGTTGGAATCCGGGGAGGGTTTCGGCCCGCGCACCGAGCCCGACCGCTAGCGATTCCGGCGTCAGCGGGGCCGGACGATGACCTCGTGGATGTGCGCGTCGGGCGGGGCGTTGATCGCGTCGGCGGTCACCTTCGCGACCGTCTGCGGGCGCAGGAACTGGTCCGGTTCGTAAGGGCGGCCCTCGTAGGCGACCAGGTCCTCCTGCATCGGGGTCGCGATCCGACCGGGATGCACCGACGTCACGCGCAGTGCCGGCTCGTCGGCGCGCAACGACTCGGCGAAGCCGCGCAGCGCGAACTTGCTGGCCGTGTACGAGGCAAGTCCGGGCGAGGCCTTGATGCCCGCACCGGAGTTGATGAACACCACATGCCCGCCGGCGGCGCGCAGCGCGGGCAGCAGTTCCAGCGTCAGCGCCACCGTGCCGATGACGTTGACGGTCATGGTGGCGCGCCATTCGTCGATGTGGGATTCGCCGACCCGGCCGGGGTAGGACACCCCGGCGTTGTGGATCAGCACGTCGAGCTCGACGATCGGTTCGACGACCGCGGCCATCGAGTCGGGATCGGCGAGGTCGACGGGCCAGGTGGTGGCGCCGAGTCGTTCGGCGACGGCGTCGAGCCGGGACGACGGCCGCCCCGCGAGGAACAAGGTGTGCGTGGGCGCCAGCGCGTCGGCGAGGGCGGCTCCGAGGCCGCCGGAGGCCCCGGTGATCATGGCGGTCGGCACACCGACGACCCTACCGACCTGCGGACCGGGCGAAGTCGTCGCATCATGGGGGGCGATGCCGCACGATCCGAGCTTCACCTCCACCCAACTGGCCGCCCGCGCGGCCTACTTGCTGCGCGGCAACGACCTCGGCGTGATGACCACCGCCGCTCCGCTGCTGTACCCGCACATGTGGAGCTGGGACGCGGCGTTCGTGGCGATCGGGTTGGCGCCGCTGTCGGTGGAGCGCGCGGTGGTGGAGCTGGACACGCTGCTGTCCGCCCAGTGGCGCAACGGCATGATCCCGCACATCGTGTTCGCCAACGGCGTCGACGGGTACTTCCCCGGCCCGGCCCGCTGGGCCTGCTCGGCGCTGGCGGCCGACGCACCGCGCAACCGGCACACCTCGGGCATCACCCAGCCGCCGGTGCACGCGATCGCGGTGCAGCGCATCCTCGACCACGCGCGCAACCGGGGGCGCTCGACGCGGGCGGTCGCGCAGGCGTTCCTGGACCGGCGGTGGAACAACCTGGTGCGCTGGCACCGTTGGCTGGCGGAGTGCCGCGACCAGAATGAGCGCGGCCGGGTGACCCTCTACCACGGCTGGGAATCCGGGATGGACAACTCGCCGCGCTGGGATGGCCCGTACGCCAACGTGATTGCGGGGGAAGTGCCGGAGTACCAGCGCGAGGACAACAAGATCAACACCGACGCCACCCAGCGGCCGTCGGACATGGAGTACGACCGCTACCTGTGGCTGCTCGAGGAGATGAAGGCTGCCCGCTACGACGACCAGTTGCTGTCCAAGACCGTGAGTTTCGCCGTCGAGGACGTCTTCGTCTCCGCGATTCTGGCAGTGGCGTGCCAGGTGCTGGCCGAGATCGGGGAGGACCACAAGCGGCCCAACGCCGACGTCAAGGACCTGTATGCGTGGGCCGAGCGTTTCCGGTCCGGAGTGGTCGCCACTACCGACCAAAGGACCGGTGCGGCAAAGGATTACGATGTCCGCGCGGACAAGTGGATCGCGACCGAGACGGTGGCGCAGTTCGCTCCGCTGCTGTGTGGCGGCCTGCCGCACGAGCGGGAACGGGCGCTACTGAGGCTGCTCGAGGGGCCGCGGTTCTGTGGCCATCCCGACCTGGCGTACGCGCTGATCCCGTCGACCTCACCGGTGTCGCGGGACTTCCGCCCGCGCGAGTACTGGCGAGGCCCGGTCTGGCCGGTGATGACGTGGCTGTTCTCGTGGTGTTTCGCGCGCCGCGGCTGGGCGGAACGGGCGGCGACGCTGCGGCGGGAAGGGCTGCGCCAGGCCAGTGACGGGACCTTCGCCGAGTACTACGAACCGTTCACCGGCGAGCCGCTGGGCAGCATGCAGCAGTCGTGGACCGCCGCGGCGGTCCTGGATTGGCTGGGCTGAACCGTTATTCGGCGATGCGCTCGAGGGGTGCCAGCGCCTTGGACAGCGCGTCGAGCTCCTCATCGCTGAGCTTGCTCAGCAGCGCCGCGAGGTGAGCGCGCCTGGACTCCAACGCTTCCCGGTGCTGCTCGAGGCCCTCGGGGGTGATGTCGACGAGCACGGCCCGCAGGTCGGACGGATCGCGGTCCCGCTTGACCAGCCCGAGCTTCTCCAGCCGGCGGATCGCCACCGTGGTGGTCGGCGTGCGGACCTTCTCGTGGGCGGCGAGCTCGGTCATCCGCATCGGGCCCTGATCGAACAGCGTGAGCAGGATCGACAACTGGGCCAGGGTCAGGTCCCCGGAGGTCGCGGTGCGGCCGGTGTGACGCATGACCGACAGCACCTTGGACAGCACTCGCTGCAATTCGCTGGCGAGCTCGCTGACGCGGGCGTCGGTCGGCACCATAATTCAGGCAGTCTAACCGCTACGGGTCCGACAGGTTGAGGTGTCGCGGGATTTGACGAACGTGTCGATGTAGCCGGATCGCTTAGAGGACCTGGGACAGGAACCGTCGCAGCCGGTCGGTCTCGGCGCTTTCGAACAGCTGCTCAGGAGGCCCGGTTTCGACGACCTGACCGTGGTCCATGAACACGACGGTGTCGGCGGTCGACCGCGCGAAGCCCATCTCGTGGGTGACCACCACCATCGTCATCCCGTCGGCCGCGAGGTCGGCGATCAGTTCCAGCACCCCTTTGACCAGCTCCGGATCCAGGGCCGAGGTGGCCTCGTCGAAGAACATCACCTCAGGCGACATCGCGAGGGCACGGGCGATGGCCACACGTTGCTGCTGCCCGCCCGACAGCGTGGCGGGACGGGCGTCGGCCTTGCTGCGCAGCCCTACCCGATCCAGTTGCGCCAGCCCGAGTTCGCGGGCCTGTTCGGCGCTGAGCCGCTTGAGCTTGCGCGGGGCCAGGGTGACGTTGTCGAGCACCGTGCGGTGCGGGAAGAGCTGGAACTGCTGGAACACCATGCCGATGCGCTGCCGCAGCTGATCCGGGTTGTCCCGCAGCACCGACCGCCCGTCGAGCAGGATGTCGCCCCGGTCCGGTTCGTAGAGCCGGTTCAGGGTGCGCAGCAACGTGGACTTGCCCGATCCGGACGGTCCGATCACCGCGGTGCTGGATCCCGCGGCCACGTCCAGGTCGACGCCGCGCAACACCGCGGTTTTACCGAATGACAGGTGAATGTCCTTGGCGGTCAACGAGACCGGCTGCGTCTCGGTCTGCATCAGTTCATCTCCTGGGAGGTGGCGAGCACCAGCGGGTCCTCTTCGTCACGCTTGCGGCCACGGCGCAATCGGGTGTCGATGTAGTTCACCAGATGGGTCAGTGGGATCGTCAGCGCAAGGTAGAACAACCCCGCGGCCACCAGGGGTGACAGGTTGCCGGTCTGGGCGTTGAGGTCACGGCCCACCTGGAAGAGCTCACGCTGGTGGGCGACCAGACCGAGAAAGTAGACCAGCGAGGACGCCTTCAGCAGCGAGATGAACTGGTTCATCAGCGCCGGCAGTACCCGCCGCACACCCTGGGGCACCACCACCAGCCGCATCGAGGTCGCGTAGCTGAAACCCAGTGCGCGGGAGGCCTCCAGCTGCCCGGGATCCACGCTCTGGATACCGGACCGGAAGATCTCACCGACGTAGGCGGCCGCCATCAGCCCGAGGGCGGCGATACCGAGTGGGAACGGATTGTTCCCGGTCAAATGACCGACGACGGGGCCGAGGCCGAGCCCGATCAGCAGGATGATCACGACCTCGGGCAGGCCCCGGAAGATGTCGGTGTAGACCCGCGCGGGCCAGCGCAGCCATCGTGATTTCGAGATGCCCGCGATGGCCAGCGCCATGCCGAGGATCAGCCCGATGACGCTCGCCGCGACGGTCAGGATCAGGGTGTTGGGCAGACCCGTCTTGAACAGGTCCGGGATGGCCTGCTTGTACAGATCCCAATCCAGAAACGACGCCGCCAGCTGGGACAGCGTCGATTTCGGTTGCACCGGGGCCGCCGGGCCCTGCGCGTTCTGGCGCTCCGCGGCGATGGTGTTGAAGTCGGGCAGCTGCGGTATCGGTGCGGCCTTGGATCCCGGTTTCCAGCCCGGCGGCAGTGCGCGCGGCACCCACTCGGTGTAGAGCCGCGCCCAGGTGCCGTCGGCGATGATCGCGTCCAGGCCCGAGTTCAACGCGTCGATCAGCGGCTGGTTGTCAGACGCCACCGCCCAGGCGATGAAATTGTCCAGGCTGAAGGTGTTTTCGATGATCTCCACCGGATCGGCGGCTTGGACCGTGCCCTGCGCCTGCTGCGACGGCGCCACCCACGCGTCGATCTGCCCGGTCTTGAGGCTCGCATAGACGGTGTTGTAGTCGGGGAACTTCACCGGCTGCAGGCCCAGCGTGTCGATGACGTAGGCCTCCTGCACGGTGCCCTGCACGACGCCGATGCGTTGTCCGGCCGCCAACTGGTCGAACCCGGTGATGGCCGAACCCCTCGGGACGACGAGGGAGAAGTAGCCGAAGTCGTAGCCGTTGGTGAAACCGACGGTGCGGCGACGGGCCTCGGTGGTGGTGATCGACGACGATCCGACGTCGAACCGGCGGGAGGCCACCTGCGCCAGCAGCCCGGAGAACTCCGTGCCCACGAAGTTGATCTGCAGGCCGAGCTTGCCGGCGATGGCTCGCAGCAGCTCGTTGTCGAAGCCGGTGAACTGCCCGGCAGAGTTGATGCAGATGCTCGGCGGTGCGTCGGACAGGGTGCCTACGGTCAGGACGCCCGGCTGCCCGAGGCCGAGCGCGTTGACGTCGACGGACTCCAGCGGCTGCACGGTCGCGGTGGTGTACTTGTCCGCCGCGGGTCCGCTCGCGGCGGCGGCGAGGTTGGTGGGCAGCGCGCTGGCGCTCTCGATGCCCGGCGGGGTGCACTGGTCCACCTGCGCCCCGGCCGGCGCGGCCATGGCCATCGCTGCGACCATTCCGATGATCAACGCCAGGACGAAACTCTTCACGGTCGTGCGCAGTACCCGCAAGCAGTTCATTCCAAGCAACGTAGCGCCCAGCCCGAGCGGGGCGGCGGATTCGGCTCAGCGAGAGCCGTCTCTAGACGAGCCCGCAACCGAAAACGCCGCGCCGTACCAGCTCAGCTAGCAGGATCGCGGCCATCACCTCCGCGCGTCCGGCGCATGCGGCCCGCGCGGCGTCCGGTGCGCCGGCGCGGATCGCGGCCAGCTCGGCCTCGTAGGACGGCAGCAGCCGGTCGCGGCCTTGCGTGTAGGACTGCCAGAACGCGTGTGGGATGAAGGTCTGCGAGGACTCGATCGTGGCCTGCAGCCGGGGACCGGCGTAGGTGTCGGTGATCATGGTGCGGAACCTGTTGGCGTGCAGGTCGAACTGCCGGGCGTCCCGGCCGTCGCGCATCTGCGCCAGTTCGGTTTCCAGCTCTGCGAGCACCGTGGGGTCGGCGGCGGCCGCCGCGCGCGCGGATGCCGCGCCGCTGAGGAGTCCGTAGAGCTCGTGATGCTCCCGCAGCGTGGCCTCGTCGAACCTCTCGACGTACGCGCCGCGGTGGTAGCGGGTGGACAGGATCCCGTCGTGTTCGAGCTGTACGACGGCCTCCTGGACCGGAACCCTGCTCAATCCGAGCTCGTGGGCAATCTCGTTGCGGTCCAGGCGATCTCCGGACCTGAGCCGGCCGGTCAGCACCATGTTGACCACGTGGGACACCACGAGATCCTTTTCCTTCACCCCGTACTTCTTGGGCATGGCGGCGCCAGTGTCTCACGGCGCCCACCCCCGCTGGGGCGGATCCGCAGCTTCAGGCCCCGGCGTCGGTCCGGTCGCGCCAGCGGCACAGTGCTTCGGCCTGGCCGAGGTCGTAGTCGGGGCCGTTCACCCCGACCGTGAGCAGCGTGATGCCCAGTGCGCGCAGCGCCTCGGCGTTGTTCACCAACGCCTCGTGGTCACGCCCCTCGACACCGGCGGACCGCTCGATGGCCGCCGGGTCGCGGCCGACGTCGGCGCAGTGGCGCGCCAAGATGTCGGCCTTGCGCGGGTAGCTCTCGCTGTCGGAGAACGAGTGCCAGATGTCGGCGTGCTGGGCGACCAACCGCAGGGTCTTTTTCTCCCCGCCGCCTCCGATCAGGACCGGGATATCCCGGAGGGGCTGGGGGTTGAGCGTGGCCATCCGGGCTTCGATTCGCGGCATCGCGGTTGCGAGGTCGTCGAGCCGGCTGCCCGCGGTGCCGAACTCGTAGCCGTATTCGTCGTAGTCCTTTTGTTTCCAGCCGGAGCCGATACCCAGGATGAGCCGGCCGTCGGAGATGTGGTCGACGGTGCGGGCCATGTCGGCCAGCAACTCCGGGTTGCGGTAGGAGTTGCAGCTGACCAGCGCGCCGATCTCGATACGCGAGGTTTGCTCGGCCCACGCGCCGAGCATGGTCCAGCATTCGTAGTGCGCGCCGTCGGGATCACCGTAGAGCGGGAAGAAGTGGTCCCAGTTGAAGGCGACGTCGACGCCGATGTCCTCGCAGCGGCGCAGCGCGTCGCGGAGATGGTCGTAACGCCGGGAATGCTGGGGCTGCAGTTGCACGCCGATACGGAGCGAGCGGTTCGGGGAGGTCATGGCCTCCCGAGTTTCCCGCGACGAGAGGACACAAACTCACGGCCCCAGCGGGCCCCGGTACGCGGCGCGCCGAAAGCCGCCCTACACACCGATATTGCCGTCGTCCTTCCACACCACCACCACCGATGGCCGCGCGGTTCCGTTGCCGCCCTCGGGCCAGCGGGACTGCGGGCTGTCGATGCTGTTCTCGTCACTCTCGCCGGGGTGCTGCACGCACACCGTGACCAGTTCGTCGGTGACGACGGGCCCGCAGGTCTCCGCGCCGAGCGGCACGGTCAGGAACTGTTTGGTCTCACCGCGGTGCGGTCCGTCCAGCGCGACGGCGAACAGGCCGTCATTGGAGTCCAGCGCGTTGCCGTCGGTGGAGATCCACAGGTTTCCGTGACTGTCGAAAGCGAGGTTGTCCGGACAGGAGATCGGACTGACCTTCGACTTGTCGAAGCCGCCGTAATACGTGTCGGCCGCGGCCGGGTCACCGCAGACCAGCAGCAGTTCCCAGGTGAAGTCGGTGCCGGCGTGGTTGTCGGTGATCTCCAGAATCTGCCCACTCTTGTTGTCGTTACGGGGATTCGCCGCGTCTGCGGGCGCCTCACCGGATGCCCCGCGCTTGCTGTTGTTGGTCAGCGCGACATACACCTTGCCGGTGGCGGGGTTGGCCTCGAAGTCCTCCGGGCGGTCCATCTTGGTGGCGCCGGCCTTGTCGGCAGCCATCCGGGTGAACACCGCGGCCTCCGCGGCAGTGATGCCCTCGATCAGCGACTCGGCACCGTCAGGTCCGGAGCGCAGCAACGGAATCCACGTCCCGGTGCCGCGGAACGCCCCCGTCGCCGGGAGGTCCCCGGAGCCGTCGATGTCACCGGCGGGGATGTCGCTGGAGAGTTTCGCGACATACAGCGTGCCCTCGTCCAGGATCCCCATGTTGTGCGCCATCGCGGCCGGGTCGTACCCACCTCCTGCCGCTCCTGCGCCGCCCCGCATCTTGCGACTCGAGACGAACTTGTACATGTAGTCGAAGCGCTCGTCGTCGCCGGTGTAGGCGACCACGGTGCCGTCCGCGGTGACGTGAATGTTGGCTCCCTCGTGCTTGAACCGCCCCAACGCCGAATGCTTGACCGGTGTGGATTCCGGATCCCACGGGTTCAGCTCGACCACGTAGCCGAAGCGGTTCACCTCGGTGGGTGTCGCGGCCAGATCAAACCGGGGATCGAAGTTCTCCCAACGCAATTCCGACGGTTCCAGGGTGACGCCGTAGCGGTCGTGGCGATCGGCGTCGACCGGTCCCAAAGCCGCGGTCCCTTCGGGTGCGCCGAAGTAGGTGTGGAAGTTCTCCTCCCCGGAAAGCACGGTGCCCCAGGGGGTGACACCGCCGGCGCAGTTCGCGATGGTGCCCAGCACGGTGCGTCCCTCGGGGTCGGCGGCGGTCCTGACGAAATCGGTGCCCGCGGCGGGACCGGTGATCGTGAACGGGGTGTCGGCGGTGACGCGCCGGTTGTAGCGGCCCATCACCGGCCGCAGACCGCCGTCGGGCATGCGCTGCACCTCGACGACGCCCATCCCCATCGACGCGATCTCGATGTCGAACTGCTCGCGGGTCGGAGCATCCGCGTCGTAGCCGGGGAACATGAATTGCGCTGTGGCGTATTCGAAGTTGGTGACGAGCAGGAAGTGACCGGGCTGCCCCTCGATGGGCAGCAGGCCGGCGAAGTCGTTGTTGAATCCGAATTGGCCGCGTTGGGCGGCGCCACTCTGGTTGCGGACGTCGAACTCGGGTGCGCCGGGCAGGACGGGGTCGCCCCAGCTGATCACCACGGCCTGCCGGTAGCCGTCGGCGACGACGACGGCGTCGTCGCTGTTGGGCGCGACGGACGCGAAGTTCATCCCGGCCGGTGGTGCGGACGGCGCCGCGGTCGCCGAGGAGGAGGTCGGCGCCGGCGCGGAGGTGTTCGAGCACGCGGCCAGAACCGAGCCGGTGCCCACGGCCAGCACCGCCACTCCGCCCGCGTGCAGCAGCGACCGCCGCGACACGGCCGCGGCGATGTCGCCGAAGTACTCGTTGTCGCTCGTGTTCGGCACCGGCTTGGAGCACGCGTCGCCGCATTTGTGCACGCAGGTCACGCGTTGGCGCTTGGACTTCCCGTTGTGGGTGAGGAAAAGGTTCAGCGGCACGAGCGCCATGGCCTCGGGTATCCCTTCGACGTGAACTCCGGCCGCGGGCTGGGCGGCCGGACCAGCGGGAAGTTACTGGAACCGGGCCAGCGGAAGGCAACGCGCAGGTGAACACTCGACGACGCGTGGCGCGATATGGCAGCCGAATTTGCTCCACCCGGCCTCACAACCGGGTATCGTTCCTGCCGACTCAAATAACGGGGGGGTAAATAGTGACTGTTGCGCGGGGAAACCAGAAGCCAGGACGGCGCTCTCGCCACGCTCGCCGAGCCGAGGGCTTCGCGGTGCGCCGGTGGCTGCAGCTCGGCGCCGCATCCGCAGGGATGGGCGCCGCATTGCTGGGGTACTCGCTGTTGAGCCCGCAGGTCGGCGTCGCCGGCGCGGAGACCGGCGACACGTCCGCGGTGTCCGCGGGCGCGTCGACGTCGGACGCGGCTGAACGCGACGGCACCGCGAGCGATACCACGGGCACGGGCACGGGCACGGGCACGGGCACGGACACCGAGACCGCGACCGACGACACCGACGACACCGACGTCGACACCGACGTCGAGGGGCCGGCCGGTGAAGACGACGACGAGGCCGTCATCGACGACACCGCCGAGATCCCCGACGGTGACACCACCGGTGGCACCGCGAGCGACGACACCGACGCCCAGGACGCCGCCTCCGACACCGTCGCGGACTCCGATTCCGTCGTCGTTGACGCACCCGCCGAGCCGGTGCCGGGGTCCGATCGCCAGGCAGCCGATGAATCAGTGGCGCCGGCATCGCCCGCGCCCACCGACGATGCACCGGCCGTGGAAACCGGAGCGGCGCAACACGATTCGTCGGCACAGTTCGTCAGCGCGCAGTTGTCCGCGCCCACGGTGCCCGCACCTCGGCGCACGTGGCGCGAGATCGTCGGCGACTTCCTGGACAAGTGGACGGCGGACACCCGGGCCTGGATCGACTCGCGGGACGTCGACGGCGAGACCAAGGCGCGGATGGAGGCCAACTTCCTCGCGATGCGACGCGCCTTGTTCAACCAGGCACCCACGGTGGAGCCGATCCAGATCACCGGCAAGCTGACCGGGGCGATCACCGGCACGCTGGCAGCGGTCGACCCGGACGGCGACCGCCTGGTGTACCGGGTCGTGCGCGCGCCGCGGGAAGGCTCGTTGCAGCTCAACCAGGACGGAACCTACACCTACACACCGGATTCGGACTTCGACGGTGTCGACACGTTCCGCGTCGTGGCGATCGACGTCGGCCTGCACATGAACCTGCTCGATCTGTTCCGCCCGATCGGCACCCGGGTCAGCCCGCTGATCAACCAGGGCGCGATCAAGTTCGACTTCCAGTACAACACCGGCGCCGAGTACTGGACCGAGGACCGTCGCGGTGCCCTGCAGGACGCGGCCGATGCGCTGATCGTGTACTTCGTCGTGGGTAAGCCGGTGGTGCTCACCTACAACGTCACCGGGATGGAGGACGCCGAGTCGTCCACGCTGGCCTCGGCGGGCAGCAACCTGATCCGGACCGGCGCCGGCTTCTGGCGCACGGTGGTGCAGAACAAGTTGCTCACCGGCTACGACTCCAACGGCAGTGCCGCCGATGGCCGGATCACCTGGAACTTCGGCGCGGGGTGGGGGCTCGGTGAGGACGTCGACGACGGCGACTTCGACTTCGCCTCGACGGCGATGCATGAGCTGTTGCACTCGTTCGGGTTCCTGTCGTTGATCGGCGAGGCCGGCGACAACGACAACACCTACTGGACTGTCTTCGACAGCTTCGTCGTGAATGAGGACGGCCGGCGGCCGATCAACCGCCGCTACCGTTTCGACAGCGACTTCGACCCGATTCTCACCGGCGAGGACGGCGGCATGTGGTTCGGCGGGTACCACGCCGTCAAGGCGTACGGGGGGCTGGTCCCGATCTTCAGCCCGGATCCGTGGAACGAGGGCAGTTCGGGAAGCCACCTCGACGATTTCACATTCAGCGGCGACGACCAGTTGATGATGAATGCCCAGACGGACACCGGCCCGGGCGTCCGGGTGTTGAGCGCGATCGAGCTCGGCATCCTGCGCGACCTCGGTTACCAGGTGGATGAGCTGGACCCGCAGACATCACCGTTCGCGATGGCGCTGCTCGGTGTGGTGTTCCTGGGCCGGCTGCGCAGGAAGTCAGCCGGCGAGCACGCCGCGCAGTAGCTCGATCAACGCCACCGGCTGGTCGCTCTGCACCGAGTGACCGGAGTTCTCGACGATGTGCACCCGCCGGAAGCCGGGTGCGGTCCTGGCGAACGCGTCGGCGTCGTCGTCGTTGACGAAGAACGAGTTCGCGCCGCGGATCAGGGTGGTCGGGGTGGTCAGGCGGGGCACGTCGTCCCACAGGTTCTCGAAACCTTCGCCCCGGCGGATGCTGTCGTAGCGCCACGTCCAGGTGCCGTCTTCGAGGCGCTTGGCGTTGTGGAACACCCCGCGCCGCAACGAGTTCCGGTCACGGTGCGGGGCGGCGGCGACCGTCACCTCGAGCATCGCCTCGAACGACGGGAACGTCCGGTCGCCCTGCACCAGCGCGACGGTGCCCTTCTGCGCGTCGGTCATCTCGGTGTGCCGCTCGGGCGCCGACGGTGTCACGTCGACCAGCACGAGGCGGCGCACCAGCTCGGGCGCGGTCACCGCCACGCGCAGCGCGGTCAGCCCGCCCAGCGACATCCCGACCACCAGGTCGGCGTCGGAGGCGAGGTCGCGGATCACCGGCTCGACGGCGATCGCATTGAGTTTCGGGCCGTAGTCGCCGTCCTCCCGCCACGCCGACCGGCCGTGGCCGGGCAGGTCGATGGCCAGCGCGGGGACGCCGAGGCCGACGATCACCGAGTCCCAGGTGTGCGCGTTCTGCCCGCCGCCGTGCAGGAAGACCACGCGCGGTGCGCCGTCGCCGTACCGGATCGCGCTCACGGGCCCGGCGTCGATACGCTCGGCCGACGGCACCGTCGTCGCACCGACCTGCTCGGCGTTCTCGGGCAGCAGCGCGAACTCGTCGAGGTCGGTGACGGCAGTAAGGAACGCTTCGTCGGGGATCTCTGCCATGGCCTGACAGTACGACCCGCAAAATTCGGGTGCGACAGAAGGTGCCGGTGTGACACCGTCGGGCAGTGCCGCATTCACCGACCGCGTTGACGTTCCGTACCGCGCACGACGCCGACTGGCCGGCGATGGCCCTGATCGGCGCGACGGGCTTCGGTGTCTGGCAGCCGCCGGAGAGCTCCGAGGTGTGGCGTTCGCTGGTGCCCGCGGACGGCGCCGTGGTCGCGTGCGACGGTCCCGACGTCGTCGGTGTCGCCCTGATCCTGGACCTCGAGCTGACCGTCCCCGGCGGCGCGGTGCTGCCGATGGCCGGAGTGTCGTTCGTTGCGGTCGCGCCGACGCACCGCCGCCGCGGTGTGCTGACCGGCATGTTCGGTGAGCTGCACCGGCGCATGGGCAGATACCCGATCGCCGGGCTGGAGGCCAGCGAGGCAGAGATCTACGGCCGGTTCGGATACGGACCTGCCACGGTGTGGCAGAGCCTGTCCGTCGACCGCACCCGGGCGCGCGTCCATCGGGACGTGCCCGATCCGGGCGGCGTCCGGATCGTGCGCGCGTCCGAGCACCGCGCCGACATCGAGGACGTCTACGAGCGGTGGCGGTTGCAGACACCGGGCGGGCTGCGCACGCCGACCCGGCTGTGGGACGAGGTGTTCGCCGACCGGGAGCATGCCCGCAACGGGGGCAGCGCACTGTTCTGTCTGCTGCACCCCGACGGTTTCGCGATGTACCGGGTGCACAGCGGCGACGGCAAGGACCGCGTCGAGGTCACCAAACTGGCGGCCGTGACCGAGCACGCGTACATCGCTGTGTGGCGGGTGCTGCTCGGACTGGACCTGATGGCGACCGTGGACGTCGAGGGACACCCGCACCAGCTGCTGCCGTACCTGCTGACCAATCCGCGTCTGGTGCATCAGCGCGGCAGCCACGACGGGCTGTGGTTGCGGATGCTCGACATCCCCGAGGTGCTGCGGGCGCGCACGTACTCCGCGGATCTGGCTGTGGTGCTTGAGGTTTCCGACGACGGGCTGGGCGGTGGCGGCAGGTTCGCCCTCGAGGTGCGTGACGGTAGCGCCCACTGTGTGCCCACCGATGCCGCCGCAGACGTGCAGTTGGACCTGTCGGTGCTCGGCAGTCTCTATCTCGGCGCACACCGGGCTTCGGCGTTCGTCGCCGCCGGGCGGTTGCGGTGCGGCGATCCCGCGCTCCTCGCCGCGCTGGACGCGGCGTTCGCCACGGAGGTGCCCGCCGAACTCGGCTTCAACTTCTAGCCAGAACTTCTCGCCGGCTTCTGCCCCGCCCTCAAACGCCGAAATCGCATTCCATGCGGCGAAATCCGAGTGGAGGCCGCGTGGAATGCGATTTCGGCGAAAGGAGGGGTCAGCCCTCGATGAACTTCTCGAGCTGCACGCGGGCGAGGTCGTCGGCGAGCTGCTTGGGCGGGCTCTTCATCAGGTAGGCCGAGGCCGCCTCGATCGGGCCGCCGATGCCGCGGTCCTTGGCGATCTTGGCGGCACGCACCGCGTCGATGATCACGCCGGCCGAGTTGGGGGAGTCCCACACCTCGAGCTTGTACTCCAGGTTCAGCGGCACGTCACCGAAGGCGCGGCCTTCCAGGCGGACGTAGGCCCACTTGCGGTCGTCGAGCCAGGCCACGTGATCGGACGGGCCGATGTGGACGTTCTTGTCCTCGATCTTGCCGGCCAGCGAGCCGGACAGGTTCGAGGTGACGGCCTGGGTCTTGGAGACCTTCTTGGACTCCAGCCGCGAACGCTCCAGCATGTTCAGGAAGTCCATGTTGCCGCCGACGTTGAGCTGGTAGGTGCGGTCCAGCGTGACGCCGCGGTCCTCGAACAGCTTGGCCATCACGCGGTGGGTGATGGTGGCGCCGATCTGGCTCTTGATGTCGTCACCGACGATCGGGACGCCGGCGTCTTCGAATTTCTTGGCCCACACCGGATCCGAGGCGATGAACACCGGCAGTGCGTTGACGAACGCGACGCCGGCGTCGATGGCGCACTGGGCGTAGAACTTGTCGGCCTCTTCAGAACCCACGGGCAGGTAGGACACCAGCACGTCGACCTCGGCGTCCTTGAGCACCTTGACCACGTCGACGGCCTCGACGTCGGAGATCTCAATGGTGTCGGCGTAGTACTTGCCGATGCCGTCCAGCGTCGGGCCGCGCTGCACGACGACGTCGGTCGGCGGTACGTCGGCGATCTTGATGGTGTTGTTCTCGGAGGCGAAGATCGCCTCGGACAGGTCGAAGCCGACCTTCTTGGCGTCCACGTCGAACGCGGCGACGAACTTCACGTCGCGCACGTGGTACTGGCCGAGCTTGACGTGCATCAGGCCGGGAACGGTGGCGTTCTCGTCGGCGTCCTTGTAGTACTGAACGCCCTGTACGAGCGAGGACGCGCAGTTGCCCACGCCGACGATCGCGACCCGGACGTCATTGCTTGCGGTCATGACGGCTTCTCCTCTGTCCTACTGTTTTTCGTATTACTGGTGGCTGCGCGTAATGCTCACGTCTGTTCGGCGCGTCCCTGCGCCGATCTCTCCGCCGCGATCAACTCGTTGAGCCACTTGACTTCACGCTCGCTGGACTCGAGCCCCAGCTGGTGGAGCTGTCGGGTGTACCGATCGAATGAGCTGCTCGCCCGCGCCACGGCTTCACGCAGGCCTTCGCGACGTTCCTCCACCTGGCGGCGGCGACCCTCCAGGATCCGCATCCGGGCCTCGGCCGGGGTGCGGTTGAAGAATGCAAGGTGAACTCCGAAACCGTCGTCCGAGTAGTTCTGCGGACCTGTGTCGGCGACCAGCTCGGTGAACCGCTGCTTCCCGGCCTCGGTCAGCTGATACACCCGGCGCGCCCGCCGGACCTTCACGGTGCCCTCGGGGGCGGCGTCCTCCACGATCAGCCCGTCGGCCTGCATGCGGCGCAGCGCCGGGTACAGCGAGCCGTAGGAGAACGCACGAAACGCTCCCAGGAGGCCCGTCAATCTCTTGCGCAGCTCATAGCCGTGCATCGGGGACTCCTGCAGCAGGCCCAGGATGGCGAGCTCGAGCATCCAGGCACCTCCTCCAGCAATTCTGATGCGTCGCTACGACGGTTCAACACCTCGGGCGAGTGTATCGCGCCGATATATTGAGCGCTATAGCGAGCCACCCAAAACACGGTTCGTGCTGGTCAGCGGTTCGCGGGCCAGATGGCCAGCGGTGTGCCGTCCGGGTACAGCTCGATACGGCCGTTGCCGAAGTCACTGTTGACGATGATCTCGACGATCACCGCATCCGGGGTGGCCGGGTCCTCCGACGGGCTGATCCGCAACCAGGTGTCGGTGACGTCGGCGCGGGAGATGCCGACGGTGTCGGGTGCGCCGCGCAGCACCCCCAGGGTCTTCTCGAAGTCGAACTTGGCGAGGTCGACCAGCCTGTCGTCGGCGTCGACGGTCGACGGCGATCCCGAGGGTTCGCCCCACCCGCCGCGGTAGTAGTAGGTCTGGCTGCGCCGATTGTCCTGCGGATCCGGCCGGTCGAGGTAGGCCATGTCGGAGTGGATGTCGAGCTCGTAGCCCATCGTGCTGCCGAACTTCTTGCGCATCTGCTCGAACAGTCCGTTGAACCCGCCCAGGGACTGCAGCTGCTTCGGCGGGGTCAGCACCGTGGCCGGGATGCCGTCGGCCTTCGCGCCCGGATCGGAGGTGAAGTTCAGCGGCGACGGGGTGTTGCCGTAGAGCCCCCAGCCGATCGCCATCCCGAGTATCACCAGCACGCCGGCGATCGCGGCCTTGATACCCCAGTTGATCCGCACGCCGGGGTCGGCACGGTTGACGATCTTGGTGATCACCGGCACATCGAGGGACTTGCCGGTCTGAAGATCCGACACCAGGTCCTGCAACTGGCCCAGCGTGGACGCCGTGGTTGCCGACTTCACCCGCTCGCCGTGCTCGGCCATCGACAGCTGGCCCTCGGCCAGCGCGGTGTCGAGGATCTGGCATGTCTCGTTGCGGTCGCTGTCTTTTGCCCGTGTCCACGACGTCCGTCGTCCAGAGCTCCCCGAAGCCACGACCAAGATCGTAAGAGTTGAGCCGTCGACAGCGCAGGCCGGACACGATTGACGCCGTCGCGGGGCGCACGCCGAGCCTCGGTGCCCGAGCCGCCGACGTACTCTGGTCTTCGTGCGATTGCAGCGACAGGTGGTGGACTACGCCCTGCGGCGGCGGTCCCTGCTGGCCGAGGTGTACTCGGGCCGCACCGGCGTCTCGGAGGTCTGTGACGCCAACCCCTACTTGCTGCGCGCTGCAAAGTTCCACGGCAAGCCCAGTTCGGTGATGTGCCCGATCTGCCGCAAGGAACAACTCACCCTGGTGTCGTGGGTGTTCGGTGACCACCTCGGCGCGGTGTCCGGCTCCGCGCGGACCGCCGAGGAGCTCGTCCTGCTCGCGACCCGCTTCGACGAATTCTCCGTACACGTGGTGGAGGTATGCCGCACGTGCAGCTGGAATCACCTGGTCAAGTCGTATGTGCTCGGCGCGGTACCGCCCCCCAAGGGCTCCCGCGGTCCGCGTCGCACCCAGACCGCGCGCGGCACTGCGCGCACCGCCAGTGAATAGCGACGGGCGCCACGACCGGTCTCCCGACAGCCCTCGCGACGGGCAGAGGGCGGCTGAGAGTCTGGGCGCACGCAGACCGCCGCCGCCCCGTCGGGACGCTCCGCCGCGGCCGGCCGGTCAGGGCGGCGTGCGCCGCGCGCCGACCCCCGACGACCGCCGTACCACCGTGCTGCCGCCGGTGCGGGACGGCGCCCCGCCGCTGCGGGACCCGATCGACGACGTCAAGCGCGCGCTGGACGGACGACGCAGACCCGCCCCCGGACGCGAGGAGCAGAACAGGCCCGGCGGACAGGAGCAGAACAGGCCCGGCGGACGCTCGGCGCGGCACAGCTCCGGCCCGCCGAATACACCGCCGCCCCCGCCACCCGGGGGCGCGTACGGTCCGGCCGGCGGAGGCCCGACCGGCCCGCGCCGCAGCCTGCGCGAGCAGATCAACTGGACCTGGGTGCGCCGTGGGTCGATCGTGGCCGCGGCGCTGCTGATCGTGCTGCCGCTGTTGACGTTCGGGATGGCGTACATGATCGTCGACGTCCCGAAGCCCGGTGACATCCGCACCGCGCAGGTGTCGACGATCCTGGCCGGCGACGGCAGTGAGATCGCCAAGATCGTCCCGCCGGAGGGCAACCGCGTCGACGTCAACATCGACCAGATCCCGGTGCACGTGCGCGACGCGGTGATGGCCGCCGAGGACCGCGACTTCTACTCCAACCCGGGCTTCTCGTTCACCGGCTTCCTGCGCGCTGCCAAGAACAACATCTTCGGCGGCGATCTGCAGGGTGGATCGACGATCACGCAGCAGTACGTCAAGAACGCGCTCGTCGGCGACGCCCGATCCGGGGTCGGCGGCCTGATCCGCAAGGCCAAGGAGCTGGTCATCTCGACGAAGATGTCCAGCGAGTGGTCCAAAGACCAGGTGTTGCAGTCGTACCTGAACATCATCTATTTCGGCCGCGGGGCCTATGGGGTGGCCGCCGCCGCGCAGGCCTACTTCGGTAAGCCCGTCGAGGCGCTCAACGTGTCCGAGGGTGCGCTTCTGGCGGCTCTGATCCAGCGGCCGTCGGTGCTCGACCCGGCGGTGGATCCGGATGCGTCGGCGGTGCGCTGGAGCTGGGTGCTCGACGGCATGGTGGAGATCGGCGCGTTGTCCAAACAGGACCGGGCCGCGCAGGTGTTCCCGCCGACGATCCCGCCCGACCAGGCCGTCAACCAGAACCAGACCACCGGACCGAACGGGCTGATCGAACGCCAGGTGGTCAACGAGTTGATGGACATCTTCGACATCAACGAGCAGGCCCTGAACACCGAGGGTCTGCAGATCACCACGACGATCGACCCGCAGATGCAGTCCGCGGCGGTCGACGCGGTCGAGGAGTACATGGACGGGCAGGACCCCGACATGCGCACCGCGGTCGTGTCGATCGACCCGAAGACCGGCGGCGTCAAGGCCTACTACGGCGGCTCGGACGCCAACGGTTTCGATTTCGCGCAGGCCGGTCTGCCGACGGGTTCGTCGTTCAAGGTGTTCGCGTTGGTCGCGGCGCTGCAGCAGGGGATGGGTCTGGGCTATCAGGTCGACAGCTCGCCCGTCGAGGTGAACGGCATCGAGATCTCCAACGTCGAGGGCAGCAGCTGCGGGACCTGCAACATCGCCGAAGCGCTGAAGCGGTCGCTGAACACCAGCTACTACCGGCTGATGCTGCAGCTCAAGAACGGACCGCAGGACGTCGCCGACGCCGCGCACGCGGCCGGCATCGCCGAGAGCTTCCCGGGCGTGGAGCACACGCTGTCCGAGGACGGCCAGGGCGGGCCGCCGAACAACGGCGTCGTGCTGGGGCAGTACCAGTCCCGCGTCATCGACATGGCCTCGGCGTACGCCACGCTCGCCGCGTCCGGGGTGTATCGCAAGCCGCACTTCGTGCAGAAGGTCGTCAACGCCGAGGGCACGGTGCTGTTTGACGCCGGCCAGGAGGACAACTCCGGCGAGCAGCGCATCGAGAAGGCCGTCGCCGACAACGCGGTCGCCGCGATGCAGCCGATCGCCGCGTACTCCAACGGCCACGCGCTGGCCGGTGGCCGGCCGTCGGCGGCCAAGACCGGCACCAACCAGCTCGGCGACACCGGCGCCAACCGCGATGCGTGGATGGTGGGATTCACCCCGTCGTTGTCCACCGCGGTGTGGGTGGGCACCACCGACGGCACCAAACCGCTGGAGAACAAATGGGGTTCGCCGGTCTACGGCTCCGGACTGCCCTCCGACATCTGGAAGGCGACCATGGACGGTGCACTCGACGGCACCGACAACGAGTCCTTCCCGAAGCCTGAGGAGATCGGCGGATACGCCGGCGTGCCGCAGGCCCCGCCTCCGCCGCGCACCACCGCGCCGCCGACGCCGTCGGAGACGGTGATCCAGCCGACGTTGGAGATCGCGCCGGGCATCACGATCCCGTGGGGGCCGCCGACCACCGTTCCGGTCGGGCCGCCAGGAGCGCCGGCGCCAGAGGCCGGCGCGCCGGGAGCACCTGTTCCGCCGGGGCCGGCCGGCGCTCCGGTGCCGCCGGGTGCGCCGGTGCCGCCGCCGGGCGCTCCGCCGCCGGGTCCGCTGCCGCCCCCGTGACGGCCGAACCCGAGTCGCCGGCTCCGCCAGCCGAAGACCGACGGAGCCTCGACTGCCGGGACTGTCCCAGCCGCACCGACACCCTGGGCGCTGCCCTGTCCGGAACCGTCGGCGGTCCGGTCGGCAGGCACGCGCTGATCGGCCGTTCGCGGTTCATGACCCCGCTGCGGGTGATGATGATCATCGCGCTGGTGTTCCTGGCGCTGGGCTACTCGACCAAGGCCGCCTGTCTGCAGACCACCGGCACCGGGACCGCCGATCAGCGCGTGGGCAACTGGGAGAACCAGCGCGCCTACTACCAGTTGTGCTACTCCGACACGGTCCCGCTGTACACCGCGGAGCTGTTGAATCTCGGCAAGTTCCCGTACAAGTCCAGCTGGGTGGAGACCGACGCGCAGGGTAAGCCGCACGTGCAGTACGACGGCGAGCCCGCCGTGCGGTACATGGAGTATCCGGTGCTGACGGGGCTTTACCAGTACCTGTCGATGACGGTGGCGAAGACGTATACCGCGTTGACGAAGCTGGTGTCGGTGCCGGTGATCGCCGAGGTGGTGATGTTCTTCAACATCGCCGCGTTCGGGCTGGCGCTGGCGTGGCTGACCACCCTGTGGGCGACGGCGATGCTGGCGGGCACGCGACGGATCTGGGACGCCGCGCTGCTGGCCGCCTCACCGATCGTGATCTTTCAGATCTTCACCAATTTCGACGCGCTGGCAACGGCTTTCGCAGCGTGCGCGCTGCTGGCGTGGGCGCGGCGAAGACCGGTGTTGGCCGGGGTGCTGATCGGCCTCGGTGTGGCGGCCAAGCTGTACCCCCTGTTGCTGCTCGTCCCGCTGACGGTGTTGGCGGTGCGGACCGGACGTCTGCGGGAGGTCGCCAAGGCGGCGGTGGCCGCGGTGGCCGCCTGGCTGGTGGTGAACCTGCCGATCATGGTGCTGTTCCCGCGCGGATGGTCGGAGTTCTTCCGGCTCAACACCCGCCGCGGCGACGACATGGACTCGATCTACAACGTGGTGAAGTCGTTCACCGGGTGGCGCGGTTTCGACCAGGACCTCGGGTTCTGGGAACCGCCGGTGATGCTGAACATGACGAGCGCGGCGCTGTTCGCGGCGTGTTGCATCGTGATCGGCTACATCGCGCTGACCGCCGAGCGGCGGCCCCGGGTGGCACAGCTGGCGTTCCTGGTGGTGGCGGCGTTCCTGCTCACCAACAAGGTGTGGAGCCCGCAGTTCTCGCTGTGGCTGGTGCCGCTGGCGGTGCTGGCGCTGCCGCACCGCCGGATCCTGCTGGCGTGGATGACCGTGGACATGCTCGTGTGGGTGCCGCGGATGCTGTATCTGTTCGGTGAGCAGAACATGGGGCTGCCCGAGCAGGCGTTCACCGCGACGGTGCTGCTGCGCGACGTCGCGGTGATCACTTTGTGTGGGTTGGTGATTCGGCAGATCTACCGGCCGGAGCAGGACCTGGTCCGCCAGGGCGGGGTCGACGATCCCGCCGGCGGGGTGTTCGACGGTGCGCCCGACGCGCCGCCGCGCTGGCTGCCGGACTGGCTGCGCCCACGGCCCCGGAGCGCGCCCGATCGTGTGCCGGCCGCAGCGAATCCGGGCTGACCGCGGTCAGGTCGACTGACGCGATTTCGCTGATCAGCGCCCGTTCCTGTAGCCTGGGCCGGTTGCCGACGCAGGCGACCCTCCTGCCACGGACACGCCGTGGCCGACAAGACCAGAGGAGGTGATGGGTTTCTCATGCGTCCATACGAAATCATGGTCATTCTCGACCCCACACTTGACGAGCGCACCGTAGCTCCGTCGCTGGAGACGTTTCTGAACGTCATCCGCAAGGACGGCGGCAGTGTCGACAAGGTCGACATCTGGGGCCGTCGACGGCTCGCCTACGAGATCGCCAAGCACGCCGAGGGCATCTACGCCGTGCTCGACGTCAAGGCCGAGCCCGCGACCGTCTCCGAGCTGGACCGCCAGCTCAACCTGAACGAGTCCGTGCTGCGCACCAAGGTGATGCGGACCGACAAGCACTAGTCCGTTTCACGTCGGGCGACACCTATGTGTACGTCGGTGCAGTTCCGTAGGCTCGCCTGCGACTGCACTTGTACGAATACGCCGCTTTGACTACACGCCCAGGAGGATCTCGTGGCTGGTGACACCGTCATCACTGTTATCGGAAACCTGACCGCTGACCCGGAACTGCGTTTCACGCCGTCCGGTGCCGCGGTTGCGAACTTCACCGTGGCTTCCACGCCGCGGACGTTCGACCGTCAGACCAATGAGTGGAAGGACGGCGAAGCGCTGTTCCTCCGCTGCAACATCTGGCGTGAGGCCGCCGAGAACGTGGCCGAGAGCCTCACCCGCGGTTCGCGAGTGATCGTGTCCGGTCGGCTCAAGCAGCGGTCCTTCGAAACCCGTGAGGGTGAGAAGCGCACCGTTGTCGAACTCGAGGTCGACGAGATCGGCCCCTCGCTGCGCTACGCGACCGCCAAGGTCAACAAAGCCAGCCGCAGTGGCGGCGGGGGCGGCGGATTCGGCGGCGGCGGGGGCGGTAACTCGCGCCCCGCGGCCAACAGCGCGCCGGCCGAGGACCCGTGGGGCAGTGCGCCCGCATCGGGCTCGTTCGGCGGCGCCGACGACGAACCGCCCTTTTGACATACCAATCAGTGATTCTCAGAAAGAGATAGACATATGGCCAAGTCCTCCTCAACCAAGAGGCGCCCGGCTCCGGAGAAGCCGGTCAAGACTCGCAAATGCTTGTTCTGCTCGAAGAAGGGCAAGAACCAGGTAATCGACTACAAGGACACGCAGCTGCTGCGTACCTACATCAGCGAGCGCGGCAAGATCCGCGCCCGCCGGGTGACGGGCAATTGCGTTCAGCACCAGCGCGATATCGCGATCGCGGTGAAGAACGCCCGCGAGGTCGCCCTGCTGCCGTTCAGCTCGTCGACGCGATAAGGACCACGACAATGAAACTGATTCTCACTGCCGAGGTGGAACACCTCGGAGTCGCCGGTGACGCTGTCGAGGTGAAGGACGGCTACGGCCGTAACTACCTGCTGCCCCGTGGGCTGGCGATCGTGGCCACCCGTGGCGCCCAGCGCCAGGCCGAGGACATCCGCCGCGCCCAGGAGCTCAAGAGCGTCAAGGGCCTGGAGCACGCCAACGAACTGAAGCAGGCGATCGAGGGACTCGACAATGTCGAGCTGTCGGTCAAGGCGGCCGGTGATTCGGGCAAGCTGTTCGGTTCGGTCACCGCGTCCGACGTCGTCGCGGCGATCAAGAAGGCCGGCGGCCCGAACCTCGACAAGCGGACCGTGAGCCTGCCCAAGGCGCACATCAAGACGACGGGCACGCACACCGTCGGGGTGCGGCTGCACCCCGAGGTGAACGCCTCGCTGTCGCTGAACGTGGTAGCGAGCTAGCCGGCCGACCGGCTCCGCTGTCAAACGGCCGGGTGGGGACCCCTAGGGGTCTTCGCCCGGCCGTAGCCGTATCCGGTGGCGAACTTTTCCGGGCAAAGCAAAGCCAGCGAACTGCACCGGCTGTTAACCTTCTGGTCCCCGCGATGCAACGCAACACGCCCGAGACCGAAACCGAGCACGACACGCCGGGCGATTTCCCATCCACAGCTGTTCGACCGTCCTATGGTGCGTTCATCTGCGTAAACAAGGCTGTTGCAGTGAGTTATCAACAGGTTCTCCCCAGCGCCTCAACATGGCCCACCTGAGCTATCCACACTCCATCCACAGCTTCATCAACAGGGGCGACTTGCTTCCCGCCCAGCAACGTCTAGCGTTGGCCGTCGCGGGTGCAGATCTGCCGTCGACGAGCCAGTTGTCGGAGGCCGGATTTACAGTCGCGACATGCCGTTGTCGAATGTGCGTTCGATCGCGATCAAAAGGGGGTGGGTCTCGGCGTGGCCGTCGTAGATGACTTGGGTCGGCCCGGAGATCGCGGCGAGATGGAGCCGCCTCCCGGTGAGGATTTCGGCCGGCAGCCTCCTCAGGACCCCGCCGCCGAGCAGGCGGTGCTGGGCGGCATGCTGCTGAGCAAGGACGCCGTCGCCGACGTGCTGGAGAAGCTGCGTCCGGGTGACTTCTACAAACCGGCCAACCAGCTCGTCTACGACGCGATCCTGGATCTGTACGGCCGCGGTGAGCCGGCCGACGCGGTCACCGTGGCCGCCGAGCTTGACCGGCGCGGTCTGCTGCGCCGTGTCGGTGGGGCGCCGTATCTGCACACGCTGATCTCGACGGTGCCGACCGCGGCCAACGCGGGGTATTACGCCGAGATCGTCTCGGAGAAGGCGCTGTTGCGCCGGCTGGTGGAGGCCGGCACCCGGGTGGTGCAGTACGGCTACGCCGGTGCCGACGGGGCCGACGTCAACGACATCGTCGACCGCGCGCAGGCCGAGATTTACGACGTGACCGAGCGCCGCGCGGCCGAGGACTTCGTGATTCTGGAGGAGATCCTCCAGCCGACGATGGACGAGATCGACGCGATCGCGTCCGAGGGCGGTATCTCCAAGGGGGTGCCGACGGGCTTCGTCGAACTCGACGAGGTCACCAACGGATTGCACGCGGGTCAGATGATCATCGTGGCGGCCCGCCCGGGTGTCGGAAAAGCGCTCGCGCTGGACACGCCGCTGCCGACGTTGTCCGGGTGGACCACCATGGGCGCGGTCTCGGTCGGTGACTATCTGCTCGACGCCGACGGCAGGCCGACGCGGGTGGTCGCGGCCACCGAGATCCTGCTGGGCCGTCCCTGCTTTGAGATCGAGTTCTCGGACGGCACGACGATCGTCGCCGACGAGATGCACCAGTGGCCGACCAGCCACGGCATCCGCACGACCGGCATGCTGCGCGCGGTCGCCGACACCGTGACCGCCGCTCCGACGGCGAGTGCACCGGGCAACAGCGCGCTGCTGGCGCCGGGCCGCGTCGCGGTCGGCATCACCGGGGTCCGGCGGATCCCGACGGTGCCGGTGCGCTGCGTCCAGGTCGACAACGCCGAGCACCTGTACCTGGCCGGCCGCGGCATGGTGCCCACCCACAACTCCACGCTCGCACTGGACTTCATGCGGTCCTGCTCGATCAAGCACCAGTTGCCCAGCGTCATCTTCTCGCTGGAAATGAGCAAGACCGAGATCGTCATGCGGCTGCTGTCGGCCGAGGCGAAGATCAAGCTGGCCGACATGCGTTCGGGCCGGATGAGCGATGACGACTGGACCCGGCTGGCGCGGCGGATGAGTGAGATCAGCGAAGCGCCGCTGTACATCGACGACTCGCCGAACCTGACCATGATGGAGATCCGCGCCAAGGCACGTCGACTCTCGCAGAAGGCCGGGCTGCGGATGATCGTCATCGACTACATGCAGCTGATGAGTTCGGGCAAGAAGTACGAATCGCGCCAGCAGGAAGTCTCGGACTTCTCCCGCAGCATCAAGCTGATGGCCAAGGAGCTCAACGTTCCGGTGATCGCGATCAGTCAGCTGAACCGTGGTCCCGAGCAGCGCACCGACAAACGTCCCCAGGTGTCGGACCTCCGCGAGTCGGGCTGCCTGACCGCGAACACGCGAATTCTGCGCGCGGACACCGGGGCTGAGGTCACGTTCGGTGAGCTGATGCGCACGGGCGAGCGGCCGCTGGTGTGGTCGCTGGATGAGCGCCAGCGGATGGTCGCCCGGCCGATGACCAACGTGTTCTACAGCGGGCACAAAGAGGTGTTCAAAGTGCGGTTGGCGTCCGGCCGTGAGGTCGAGGCGACGGCTAACCACCCGTTCATGACGCTCGACGGCTGGATGCCCCTGGGCGAGTTGGCAGTCGGTGCCCGCGTGGCGGCGCCAAGGCGGGTCCCCGAGCCGGTGCAGACGCAGCGGATGCATGATTCCGAGGTGGTGATGCTGGCGCACATGATCGGCGACGGCTCGTGCGTCAAGCGGCAGCCGATCCGGTATGCGTCGGTGGACGAGGCGAATCTGGCCGCGGTGGAGATCTCGGCGGCGCATTTCGGCGTCACGCCGATCCGCGACGAGTACGCGGCTGCGCGGGTGACGACGCTGCGGCTCCCGTCGCCGTACCGGCTGACGCACGGCAAGCGGAACCCGATTGCCGCGTGGCTGGACAAGCTGGGGCTCTTCGGGAAGCGCAGCTACGAGAAATTCGTGCCTGCTGAAGTTTTCGCGCTCCCTGACGATCAAGTGGCGTTATTCCTGAAACACCTTTGGGCGACCGACGGTTCGGTGCGATGGGACGCGAAGCTGGGCATCGGTCGGGTCTACTACGCGTCGACCAGCCGGCAGCTGGTCGACGACGTCATGCAGTTGCTGCTGCGGTTCGGCGTCGGCTCGACGATCGTGCGCACCAAGAAGGCCGGCTACCGCGATTGCTGGCACCTCGTCGTTTCGGGGGCCGAGAATCAGACGCGGTTCCTGAACCACATCGGTGTACATGGCGTGAAGGCTTCGGCGGCAAGGGAGGTCGTCGAGAATCTGGCCGGCCGGACGCGGAACCCGAATACGGACACGGTCCCGCTGGAGGCTTGGCAGAAGGTGCGCGCCAGTCTGTCGGAACGTGGCATGACGCACCGCAAGTTCGCCGAGGCGATGAAGACGCAGTTCTGTGGGTCCACCATGTGGAAGCACTCGCCGAGCCGGAGCAGGCTGCACCGGGCTGCTGCGGTGTTGGAAGACAGTGAGTTGCACGATTTGGCGACCAACGATGTGTTCTGGGACAGGATCGTCGAGATCACCAGCATCGGTGAGCACGACGTGTACGACGGAACCGTTCCTGGCACACATAACTTTGTGGCACAAGGGATTTCGCTTCACAACAGCCTCGAGCAGGATGCCGATATGGTAATTCTGCTGCACCGGCCGGATGCGTTCGAGCGGGATGACCCGCGCGGCGGCGAGGCAGACCTGATTCTGGGCAAGCACCGTAACGGCCCGACGAAGACGATTACCGTTGCGCATCAGCTGCATCTGTCGCGGTTCGCGAACATGGCGAAGCAGTAGTTGGTAGTTGTAGATTCTCAAGACCAGTGTCATATTCTCGCGATGAGCGTCATGTCGATGTCATATATGACACGACTATGAGACGACATCCCCGTGGGCGCCTGGCGCGAAAGGGGTTGGCCGCGCGGGCTGAATGCCCTACTAGTAGGGCTACGATTGGCGAGTGGGCGAAGTCAACGAAGGCGAACCGGACTCCTCGACGAGAACCGGCCGCGCGGGAGTTTCGGAGCGCCGACGTCGTTACGTCGGATTGCGCATCACGCGCTTGCGAGAAGAGCGTGGACTCAGTCTGGAGGAACTGGGCCGGCGAGTCGGGCTCTTGGCCGGCGTCCTGAAAGCTGTCGAAAGTGGTAGGCGCGGAGTCACCTTTGAGTGCTTGATCGATATCGCCAACGAGCTCGGCGTGAGTGCTTCTGAACTTGTCGAGGGCATGGAGTAGCAATCAGAGGGCGTGAACCTTGCCGCGGAGGCGCCGAGTAGATTCCGCCCGCCAGCGGCCACGCCTGATAACTTAAGAACGTGCCGACCCGCCCCAGCCAGGACGATCCCAAACGCGTGAAAGTTTGGGAGAAGCGTCGGCGGGCAGTAGGTGCTCGCATCGTCGAACTTCGAATCGAACGCGGGCTGACGCAGGAGCAACTCTCGTTCAAGTCCGGCGTCTCCAGGAACATCATCATCGATGTCGAGTTTGGTCGGCGGGGGCTTCTCTACGAGCGACTTGGAGACCTTGCGAAGGCGCTGGGCGTGACGGCTTCTGACTTGCTTGAGGGCATCAAATAACCCCTGAGCTTGACGCCTGGGGGTGGACACCTGACTGGTGGGACTGCTGGGCGGGAAGAATGTCCGTATGTCGGGCAAGCGTAAGAAGTACACCCCGGAGTTCCGGGAGCAGGCTGCCCGCCTGGTGATCGAGACGGGTCGGCCGATCGCCCATTATACCCATGAGATCGGGGTCGGTGAGCAGTTGCTGGGCCGGTGGGTGCGCCTGGCCCAACAACGCGCCGGCGGCGCGGATACTGACGCGGTGCTCGATGCTAATGAGCGTGCCGAGTTAGAACGGTTACGCAAAGAGAATGCCGAATTACGTTTGGACCGTGTTATCTACGGCCCCTTGAGGGCTTGTCTTTGATGTAGGCGACACACCCTCTGTGGGTCAGTGCATTTCGTCATGGAATGGTTATCTTTAGTGTTCATGACGCCCGTGTCTGGGTATCTGGTTCAGC
>NZ_JBTBFV010000031.1:0-64549 GCF_054786995.1 Mycobacterium sp. ZZG | reverse complement strand
ACCGCGATATTCTTCACCTGCGAAGTGCCTTCCAGTCAGGATATTTGAACCGTCGAGAAGTCCAATTATCCCTTGCAGGACAGGCACTTTCGCTTATCTACACCCGACACCCACAACATTTCACGAAAAATCCGGGTTAGAGGCAGTAGCTTGACCCCATGACCACCACCAGCAGTCGACCACTTCGCGTCATCCAGTGGACCACCGGCAACATCGGACGGCGATCGTTGCACGCGATCATCGGCCGCGACGACATGGAGCTCGTCGGGGTGTACGCGCACGGCGCCGACAAGGTGGGGGTCGACGCTGCCGAGCTGGCCGGATGGCCGCAGCCAACCGGCGTGACCGCAACCAACGACATCGAGGAACTGGTGGCGCTGCAGGCGGATGCGTGCTGTTACAACCCGTTGTGGCCCGACATCGACGAGCTGGTGCGGCTGTTGGAGTCCGGAGTCAACGTGTGTTCCAGCGCCGCCTGGATCACCGGGGGCAAGCAGTCCCCCGAAGACCTCGACCGCATCCGGCGCGCATGCGCCGCAGGGAATTCCACGATCTTCGGCAGTGGCGCACACCCCGGCATGAGCAACCTGGTCGGAATGGTCCTGTCCGGGGCGTGCGAGCGCGTCGACGAGATTCGCATCACCGAGTCGGTGGACTGCTCCACCTACGAGTCGGCGGGCACGCAGACCGCGATGGGCTTCTCGCAGGATCCCGACACCCCGGGACTGGCCGAGAGCGTACGGCGGGAGAGTGAGGTGTTCGCCGAGTCCGCCGCGATGATGGCCGACGCGATCGGCGCCACGCTGGACCGAATCACCTTCGACGTCACCTTCACCGCGGCCACCGGTGACAGCGACCTCGGTTTCATGAAGATCCCGGAAGGCACAGTCGCCGGGGTGCACGGCTATCACCGCGGCTGGGTCGGCGACCACAACATCGTCAGTGTCGGCTTCAACTGGATCATGGGAAACCACGTCACCCCGCCCAAACCGCTCGAACACGGCCACGTGATCCAGGTGTTCGGAGTGCCCAACATGCGCACCGTGCTGCACTGCCTGCCGCCCAAGGACTGGACCGAGCCCGGGTTCATGGGCCTGGGCATGATCTACACGGCGATGCCGGTGACCAACGCGGTGCCCGCCGTCGTCGCCGCGCCGCCGGGCATCGTCACGCTGGCCGACCTGCCGCCGATCACCGGCCGGGCGGCGGCCTGATCTCGCCGAGATTGCTTTCAGCGTCGCGATTTCGCGAGTTCCCTCGCGTGGAATGCGATTTCGGCGGACAGGGTCAATGCACCTGCAGGGCCACTCCCACCGTGCCAGCCCCGACGTGGATCGACAGCAGCGGCCCCATGTCGGCGACGGTGAGCGAGGAGAGCTGCGGAAGCCGTTGCGTCAGTGCGGCGCCGAGCTCGTCGGCGGCGTCGTGGTTGTCGACGTGGTGCACGACGACGTCGGCGCACCGGTCGCCGATCACCTGCGCCACCCGATCCACCATCGCGGCATGTGCCTTGGTGACCGTGCGGATGCGCTGGTCGAGCACCAGCCGGCCGTCCACGTCGAGGCACAGCAGCGGTTTGAGGGCCAGTGCGGTGCCCAGCCACGACGCCGTGGTGCGAATCCTGCCGCTGCGGCGCAGATTGTCCAGCCGGTGCACGACGAGGAACACGTGCGAGCGGGTCAGCGCGGAACGCGCCGCGGCCTCGACGGCGTCGATGTCACCACCGGAGCGTGCGCAGTCGGCCGCGGCCAGCGCCACGAATCCCACACCCATCGCGGCCGAGCGCGAGTTCACCACCCGCACCGCGGGGCCGAATTCCCGGGCCGCCGTCGCCGCCGCACTGTAGGTACTCGACAGCGCTCCCGAAAGATGAACGGCGACAACGCCGTCGCCGCCGCTGTCGGTGAGGGCGCGGCGGTAGGTGTCGACCAACTCGGCGGGGGTCGCGCCGGCGGTGGTCACCTTGGGACGATCGTGGATGTCGTAGGGGATGTCATCGATCCCGTCGCGCAGGTCCTCCCCGTCAAGCAGCACGTGCAGGGGCACCTCGCGAATGTCCCACCGTGTGCGCTCCTCACACGGAAGGCGCGAGGACGAGTCGCTGACGACCACGACCGGCATGGAGCGTCAGCCGCCTATCGAGGGGACGTCCGGGATGTCCACGCCTGCCTCGGCGAGTCCCTTGATCATCAGTTCGGCGACCGCCTGATGGGCTTCGAAGTTCCAGTGGATGCCGTCGGGGTTGCCTCGACCGCTGCGCACCTCTTCGCCCACCGCGGCCTTGAGATCGACCAGCGGCACCCCCTTCTCGGATGCCCAGCGGGTGATCGCTGCGACGGTCCCGGCACGGCCGTGATGGGCCATCCCGTACGTCGGGGCGATGTGCACCGACGGAAGCGATGCCACCACCGGGATGCCCGGACGGTTGAAGTCGATTGCCGCCCTTGTCATCTCGAGATAGTCGACGGTCAGGTGCGGAGGCAGGGCTGGGCGCGCGATCGGCGAGAGCCGGGGCTGCACCCAGCCGTATCCGTCACGCACCCAACGCCGTAGGCGCGGAGGTCGCACGTAGCGGATCAGTTCGCGCAGCGCGGTCGGCAGCGGTGACGGCAGCGAATCCATGCCGGACGTTGCGAAGATCACCGCGCCCGCTTTCGGCAACGCCGCCCACGACCGCGGATCCTGGGTGGCCGCCCACCACACGTCCCGACTCGTCCACCCGATCCGGCCGATCAGTTCGACACCCCAGTCAAGTTGCCCCGCAACGAGGTTCGGCCAGATCCGGGGATCGTCTGAGGGAAGCCCGCCGGTGGGCCCGTAGTAGGACAGCGAGTCGCAGAAGATCAGCAGCGTGCGGCGACCGGCCCGTGCCTCAGAGGACATCGTTGGCAACCTGAGCCGAGGCGTTCCACACGTCCAGACGCCACCGGATGTCCGCGAACGACGCCGGGTCACCGTCGGCGCGGGTGTGCCCGGCCAGCTGGACCCAGCTGGCGTTGCCCATGCCGCCGAGCACCGGCCAGTTCTCGGGCGGCAATCCCAGCAGCGCCGCGGTCAGCGCAGCGATCAGGCCGCCGTGCGCGACGAGCACCACGGGGCGCTCCGAGCCGGCCGCCCCCCACTCGGTCTGCCGGGCGACCAACTCCTGCACCAGCGGCAGGCTGCGCGCGGCCACGTCGATTCGGCTCTCCCCGCCGTGCGGAGCCCAGCGCGCGTCGTCACGCCATGCCAGCCGCGCACCCGGAGCGACGGCGTCGACCTCCAGGTGGGTCATGCCCTGCCAGTCGCCCAGATGGGTCTCCCGCAGTCGGGTGTCGATGCTGACCGGCTGGCCGCTGCGGTCACCGAGCGCGACGGCGGTATCGAGCGCACGGCGCAGATCCGAGGACACGATCAGCAGCGGCTGCCGCTTGGCGAGCACCTCGGCGGCCGCCACGGCCTGTTCCCGGCCCAGGTCGCTGAGGTCGGTGTCGAGCTGACCCTGCATCCGGCTGCCGGCGTTGTACTCGGTCTGCCCATGCCGCAGCATGACCAGGCGGCGAACCCTCATTCCTCGTCCCGCGGCAGGTCATCCCGCGGCGCGGCCTCCTGTGGCGCGTCCTCCTGCGGGACGTCGAGGTCCACCGGCACTGTCGGGCAGTCCCGCCACAGCCGGTCCAGTGCGTAGAAATTGCGTTCGTCTTCGTGCTGGATGTGCACCACGATGTCGACGTAGTCGAGCAGGGTCCAGCGACCTTCCCGGGTGCCCTCCCGGCGTGCCGGCTTGTAGCCGGCACGGCGCATCTTCTCCTCGACCTCGTCGACGATCGCGTTGACCTGCCGATCGTTGGATCCGGACGCGATGACGAAACAGTCGGTGATGACGAGCTGGCCGGACACGTCGATCACGACGACGTCCTCGGCGAGTTTGGCCGCCGCCGCCCTGGCGGCGACGGTGGCCATGTCGATGGCTTCGGCTGAGGCGGTCAGGGGTGCTCTCCTTCACCTACAAGGCTGGGGCTCCGATAGAGATTACGTTTGGCCACGTACTGCACGACACCGTCGGGGACCAGATACCAGATCGGCCGCGACTCCTCGGCCCGCCGGCGGCAGTCCGTCGACGAGATCGCCAGCGCCGGCACCTCGATCAGGTTCAGGGCGTCATCGGGCAGCTCGGCCATGGCCGCCGTGATGTGTTTTCCGTCGAGTTCGTAGCCGGGCCGGCTGACTCCGACGAACCGGGCGATCGAGAACATCTCCTCCCAGTTCTGCCAGGACAGGATCGACGCCAGCGCGTCGGCACCGGTGATGAAGTACAGGTCGGCGTCGGGATTCTGGGCCCGCAGATCTCGCAGCGTGTCTTTGGTGTAGGTGGGACCGCCGCGGTCGATGTCGGCTCTGCTGACGGAAAACCGCGGATTGGACGCCGTCGCGATCACCGTCATCAGATAGCGGTCCTCGGCCGCGGTCACCGGCCTGCTGCGCTTCTGCCAGGGCTGGCCGGTCGGCACGAACACCACCTCGTCGAGCTCGAACCGGTCGGCGACCTCGCTGGCCGCGACGAGGTGGCCGTTGTGGATGGGATCGAAGGTCCCGCCCATCACGCCCAGCCTTCTGCGCCGTCGGCCGCCTGCTTGCACGAATAGCGAGCTTACGGGAGCGCGGCCTCAGACAGCCGAGAGCCGATGGGCGTGCAACGCCTCGGACACCTCGAACGCCGCGCGGTCGGCGCGGTAGACGTCGCGGGCGTACTCCACACACCGCCCGGAGCTGTCCTCGGTGTTCCGGGTCAGCAGGGTCCCGGCCGAGCCCGCCCGCACACCGAGCTGCGCGCTCGTCGCGTCATCGAGCACGATGGATTCCAGTACCGCGGTCGAACGGGCCAGGTCGATGCCGAACCGGGTGCGCAGCACCGCCCACAGCGAGCCGTCGTCGGTCACGTCGAGAATGCCGGGCGTCAGGTCGGCGGGAAGGTACGTCGTCTCCAACGCGAACGGAACGTCGTCGACACTGCGCAGTCGGTGAAAGACGTGCACGGCGGCGCCGTCGGCGAGATCGAGTGCGCGCCGCACCGCGGGACTGGCCACCCGATGTTCGGCCCACAACAACTTCGCCGCCGGCCGCCGGCCCATCCGGGCGACCTCTTCCGAGAAGCTGCCGACATGGAACCGCACCCGCGGCTCGGCCACGAACGTGCCGCGCGGCGGCTTGCGGTAGACCACGCCTTCGCTCTCCAGCAGCGACAGCGCCTGACGAGCGGTCATGCGGCTGACCCCGTGCCGTTCGGCGAGCTCACGTTCGGACGGCAACAGCGTGTGCGGGCCCAGCGCTTCGGTGGCGATCAAGTCGCGGACATCGGCGGCAATCGACATGTACAGGGGCGTGCCTGCGGGCATCTTTGCAGCGTAGCGACGTAACTGAACTTCGGTCGTCAAGATGTCCCGGGTAAACAATGTGTGACTTCGTTGACGCGGGGCCGCAGGACACCCATACTCTGGTTCAACCACATGGTCTAGACCATAGATTTGGAGCGATCGATGTCTGAGCAGTCTTCGCGGCAGTCTTCGCGCAGTGATGCCGCCGACCTCGCCCAGTTCGGGTACAAGGAGTCGCTGGAACGACGGACCGGGAAGTTCGCCTCGTTCGCGGTCGCGTTCGCGTTCGTGTCGATCGCAACGGGCATCTTCACCACCTACGGCTCGGTGCTCAACAGTTCGGGTCCGGTCGGCATCTGGACGTGGCCGATAGCGGTGATCGGTCAGCTCGCGGTCGCCTTCGTGCTGGGGGCGCTGGCCTCCCGGATCCCGGTGACCGGTTACCACTACCAGTGGATGTCGCGCCTGGCGAACCCGGTCCTGGGCTGGATCATCGGCTGGATCTCGTTCTCGTTCCTGGCGGTCGTCGTCTGCGCGGTGGACTACACGATCGCCTCGACGATCCTGCCGGTGCTGCTGAACTACGAGAGCACCCCGACGATCGCGTGGGTGATGACGGCCGTCGTGCTGCTGCTGCAGGCACTGCTGGTGGCGTTCTCGACCCCGTGGGCCGAGCGGGTGAACAACAGCCTGGTCACCCTGGAGCTGATCGGGATGGTCGCGCTCACCGCGCTGCTCCTGGTTGTCGCGGCCGTCCGCGGCGACATGGATTTCGGCAACCTGTTCAGCAAGGGCGCCGTGTCCGCAGAAGGGTTCTGGAGCTTCGGCGACTGGACCTCGGCCGGTCCGTGGATGCTGGGCTTTCTTCTCGGCGCGTTCACGATCGTCGGTTTCGAATCCGCGGCCAACCTCGCCGAAGAGACCCACGACCCGGAGCGGGTGGTGCCGCGGGCGATGTGGCAGGCCGTGCTGGCCTCCGGTGTGCTCGGATTCGTGTTCCTGGTGGCGGTGACGCTGGCCGCGGGTGATCCGGTGGCGCTGGCCGAATCCGGCACGCCGATCGCCGACGTCATCGACAAGACGCTCGGCTCGGTGGTCGCCACGCTGCTGCTGTTGATGGTGGTGCTCGCGATCTTCGCGTGCGGGCTGGTCATCATGATCACCGGCGTGCGGCTGACCTGGGCGATGTCACGCGACAAGCGGTTCCCCGGCTGGCAGCAATGGAGTCAGATCTCGCCCCGGTTCCACACTCCCCTTAAGGCCACGGTGCTGTACTTCTGCCTGGCGCAGCTGATCCTGGCGATCTTCGCGCACTCGGAGACCGCGCTGTTCACCCTGTTCGGCGCCGCGACGCTGCTGCCGGCGGTGATGTACGCGTCCACGGTGGTGCTGTACCTGGTCAAGCGCAAGGAACTGCCCAGCAACGGCAAGTTCGACCTGGGCGTCTGGGAGGCCCCGATCCTGGTGGTGGCGGTGGTCTGGCTGGTTTTCGAGTTGGCGCTGTTCCGCGACGCATCTTTCAAGGAGGCGTGGTCCTACGTCATCGTGATGGTGGCGATCGGGGCGGCCTACCTCGGCTACCTGCTGATCCGCTACGGCAAGAAGAGTCTGTCGATGCCGGACATGCACTCCATCGACGCCGAACTGCGGGAGTGACGGACCACGCGATGGGTCACATCCTCGCCATCGATCAGGGCACGTCCGGAACCAAGGCCGTCGTCGTCGACGCCGCCGGGCACGTCCTGGCCGTCGCCGAGGAGTCCCTGCGCCCGGACTATCTGCCCGGCGGCGGCGTCGAGCAGGATCCCGAGGCGCTCTTCGATTCCGTCGTCACCGCCGGACGCCGCGCGCTGGAGTCGGCCGGGGTGACCGCCACCGCGGTCGCGCTGGCCAACCAGGGCGAGACGGTTCTGGCGTGGGACCGCACCACCGGGCAGCCCCTCACCCCCGCGGTCGTGTGGCAGGACCGGCGCGCCGAGTCCCTGTGCGCCGCACTCGCCGATCATGCCGACGAGGTCGCCCGGCGGACCGGGCTGGTGCTCGATCCGTACTTCTCCGCACCGAAGATGGCGTGGATCCGCGCCCAGCTGACCCGCGACGGGGTGGTGACCACGACCGACACGTGGCTGGTGCACCGGCTGTGCGGCGCGTTCGTCACCGACGCGTCCACCGCGAGCCGCTCCCTGCTCATGTCGTTGGACAAGGTGCAGTGGGACGACGACCTCGTCGCGCTGTTCGGCCTGGACGGCGAGGCGCTGCCCCAGATCGTCGCCAGCGACGAGATCATAGGCACCACAGAGGTTTTCGGCCCGAGTCTGCCGGTCACCGGCCTGGTCGTCGACCAGCAGGCGGCACTGCTGGCCGAGAGCTGTCTGGAGCCGGGATCGGCGAAATGCACTTACGGCACCGGCGCGTTCCTGCTCGCGCAGCTCGGGTCCGACGCGGTGCGGTCGACCTCCGGGCTGACGACGTCGGTGGCCTGGCGGTTACGTGACCAGACGCGGTACTGCATCGACGGCCAGGTTTACACGGCCGCATCCGCGATCCGTTGGGCCGTGGATCTCGGGTTGGTACCGTCGGCCGATCAGATCGACTCCGCCGCAGCGGAATCCAGCGACGGCGTGTTATGCGTGCCGGCGCTGGCGGGGCTGGCGGCGCCGTGGTGGGATTCGGGCGCGACCGCGTCGTTCTCGGGGATGACTTTGTCGAGCGGACGCGGCCAGTTGGTACGGGCGCTGGTCGAAGGAATCGCCGCGCAGGTGACCGCACTGACCGACCTGGTGTCGGCGGACCTCGGCAGGCCATTGACACGGCTGCGCGTGGACGGCGGCCTGACCCGGTCGGCCGCCCTGATGCAGGCCCAGGCCGACCTGGCCCGCATGCCGGTCGAGGTGTACCCGTCGCTGCACGCGACCGCGCTCGGTGCGGCCGCGTGTGCCCGGCTCGCACTCGACCCCGGGATCTCCGTCGCGGACGCGGTGGGGCACTGGGTTCCCGCACAGACCTACCAACCGCGGTGGTCGGCCGACCGCGCCGCCGACTACCTGCACCGCTGGCGTCGTGCCGCTGATTCGGCTGCCACACAGCAGAATTCATCTGAGGAGAGCACATCATGACCTCCGAAGGCGTCTCCGACGTCGTCGTGATCGGCGCCGGGATCGTCGGCGCCGCGATCGCCCGGGCCCTGGCCGGCACCGACCTGTCGGTCACGATGGTCGAGGCCCGCAACGATGTCGGCGACGGCACCAGCAAAGCCAACACCGCGTTGCTGCACACCGGTTTCGACGCCACCCCCGGGACGCTGGAATCCCGGCTGGTGGCCAGGGGCTACCACCTGCTCGGCGACTACGCCGAACAGACCGGCATCCCGGTGGAACGCACCGGCGCAATGCTGGTGGCCTGGACCGAGGAGGAGGCCGACGCGCTGCCCGGCCTGATCGTCAAGGCCGAGCGCAACGGCTACCGCGAATGTGGCCTCGTCACCGCCGACGAGGTGTACCGCAGGGTTCCCGACCTCGGCCCGGGCGCGCTGGCCGGTCTGACCGTGCCCGGCGAATCGGTCATCTGTACCTGGACCACCAACCTGGCGCTGGCCACCGACGCGGTAGCCCGGGGTGCGCGACTGCTGCGCGGTGCACAGGTCACCGGCGTCGACCGCGGGCCCGACCACACGACGCTGCACACCACCGCCGGGGACGTGCGCGGGCGGTGGGTCATCAACGCTGCCGGCCTGGGGGCCGACCATCTCGACGCCGAGTTCGGGTACGAGCGCTTCACCGTGATCCCGCGCCGTGGCGAACTGCTGGTGTTCGACAAACTGACCAGGCCGATGGTGCCGCTGATCGTGCTGGCCGTGCCGTCTTCCCGCGGCAAGGGTGTGCTGGTGAGCCCGACCATCTACGGCAACGTGATGGTGGGCCCGACATCGGAGAACCTCAAAGACCGCACGGCCACGGGAACATCCGAGAAGGGGTTCGACTTCTTGATCTCGAGGGGGCGGGCGTTGATGCCGTCGCTGTTCGACGAGGAGGTCACCGCCAGCTACGCCGGGCTGCGCGCGGCGACCGATCACGACGACTATCTCATCGACCTCGATGCACGGCAGCGCTACGTGCTCGTCGGCGGAATCCGCTCCACAGGTCTCACGTCGGGTATGGCGGTGGCCGAGTACGTCACCGAGCTGTTGGCCAGGGCCGGCGTCGAGGTCACCGAACGTGACGGCCTGCCACCGCCGCCCCGCATGCCCAATCTCGGCGAAGCCGCGGTGCGCCCGTACCAGGACAGTGAACGCATCGCCGCCGACGCGGAGTACGGAAGGATCGTCTGCTTCTGCGAGCGGGTCACCGCCGGAGAGATCCGCGATGCCTTCGACTCCCCGATTCCGCCCGCGGACCTCGACGGGCTGCGCCGGCGCACCCGCGTGATGAACGGGCGCTGCCAGGGGTTCTACTGCGGCGCGCACACCCAGACCCTGCTCCAGGCGGGAACCGCGCGGTGAACCACGTCGCAGTGGCCGTCATCGGCGCAGGACCGTCCGGGCTCACGGCCGCCGCCGCGCTGGCCCCCGCGGTCGACGGCGAAGTCCTTGTGCTCGAGCGTGAGGCGCAGACCGGTGGAATCCCCCGGCACAGTGACCATCTCGGGTATGGCATGCGCGACCTGCACCGGTTCATCTCCGGGCCTGCCTACGCCCGGCGTCTGACCGACATGGCCCGCGACGCCGGGGCCGTGCTGGAAACCGAGGCGATGGTCACCGGGTGGGCGGGTGAACGCACCGTGCAGATCACCTCCCCGCGCGGCGTGCGGACCGTCACCGCAGACGCGGTCGTCCTTGCCACCGGCGCCCGCGAACGCCCCCGCCCGGCCCGGCTGGTGCCCGGCGACCGCCCCGAGGGTGTCTACACCACCGGACAGCTGCAGAACATGGTGCACGTGCACCACACCGCCGTCGGTCGCCGGGCGGTGATCGTGGGCGCCGAACTGGTCAGCTGGTCGGCGGTGCTCACCCTGCGTGAAACCGGTTGCGCCACCGCGGCGATGATCAGCGGCTATCCCCGTGCCGAGGCGTACGCCGCGTTCCGGTCGGCCGGCCGGATACTGCTGGACGAGCCGGTGCTCACCGGCAGCCGCGTGGTGGGCATTCACGGCAAGGACCGGGTCCGCGCGGTCACCGTGGAACACATCGCCACCGGACAGCGTCGTGAGATCGCCTGTGACACCGTGGTGTTCACCGGCGACTGGATCCCCGACCACGAGCTCGCCCGCACCGGCGGACTGCAGATGGACTCCGCCACGCGCGGCCCCGTCGTGGATCCGGCCCTGCGGACCAGCCGTCCGGGCGTGTTCGCGGTCGGCAACCTGCTGCACCCGGTGGACACCGCCGACGGCGCCGCCCTCGACGGCCGCCACGTCGCCCCCGCGGTGCAGTCCTGGCTGCGCCGCCGCGACGACGCCGCGCCGACCCCGGCCGTGACCCCGATCCGCGTCGACGCACCGCTGCGTTGGGTTGCCCCGCAACTGGTCTCCGCCGACGGCGGCGTCCCCGCCCGCGGCGACCTGCTTTTGTGGACCGACGAGTACCGCCGCTTGCCGCGGCTGCGCGCCATGCAGGACGGCCGGCTGCTGGCAAGCAAACGCACCCCGTGGCCGGCCGCGCCCGGGCGGGTCTACCGGGCGCCGTGGTCATTGGTGGCCGGTGCCGACCCGAAGGGCGGTCCGGTCACGCTGTCGCTGGCCTGATCATCTCGTCGCCGAAATTGCATTCCGCGCGGACTCCGGACGAAAAACACCGCGTGGAATGCGATTTCGGCGGGAAGCTAGACGGGGAGCAGCGCGTCGATCACCGAGGCGAGCTGCTTGGCCGAGCGGCACTCATGCATGGTGATGACGTCCTGATAGCGCGGCACGGCGGAATCACCGCTGCCCCACAGGTGCCTGGGCTCAGGGTTGAGCCAGTGCGCGTGCCTGCTGGCGTTGACCATGTGGGCGAGCAGATCGGTCTCAGGGTTGCGGTAGTTGTTGCGGCCGTCGCCGAGTACCAGCAGCGAGCTGCGCGGCGACAGCACGTTGGGGAACTTGTCGAGGAACGACACGAACGCGTGCCCGTAGTCGGAATGCCCGTCACGGGTGTAGACGGCGGCCTCACGGGTGATCCGCTGCACGGCCACCGCGAGATCCGCGTCGGGACCGAACAATTCGGTGACCTCGTCGGTGGTGTCGATGAAGGCGAACACGCGCACCCGGGAGAACTGCTGGCGCAGCGCGTGCACCAGCAGCAGCGTGAAATGGCTGAAACCGGCCACCGATCCGGACACGTCGCAGAGCACCACCAGCTCGGGACGCGCCGGATGCGGCTTCTTGAGCACCACGTCGATCGGGACACCACCGGTCGACATCGACTTTCGCAGCGTCTTGCGCAGGTCGATCTCCCCGGCGCGGGAACGCCGTCGCCGGGCCGCCAGCCGGGTGGCCAGCATGCGGGCCAGCGGGCCGACCGTGCGGCGCATCTGCCGCAGCTGCTCGCCTGACGCGCGCAGGAACTCGACGTTCTCGGCCAGCTGCGGAACCCCGTACATCTGCACGTGGTCGCGGCCGAGTTGCTCGGCGGTGCGCCGCTTGGTCTCCGACTCCACCATCTTGCGCAGCTGCGCGATCCGTTGCGCGGCAATGGCTTTGGCGATCTGCTCCTGGGTGGGCGTGGGCTCCTCGCCGTATGGGGCGAGCAGCCCCACCAACAGCCGGCCCTCCAGGTCATCCAGGCTCATGGCCTTGAGCGCCTGGTACGACGAATACGACGGCCCGCGGCTGGAGCTGTACCGGCCATAGGCCTCGACGATCTGGGCGATCATCGCCGCCAGCCGCTCGTCGAGATCGGCCAGTTCCTGGTTGTCGGTCAGCATGTCGAGCAGGGCCTGGCGCATCGCCTCGATGTCCTCCGGCGGCAGACCTGACTCGTCGTCCGGATCCTCGAGCAGGGTCTTGGCACCCAGCGCCGCCGGGAAATACAGATCGAACAGTGCATCATAGGTGTCGCGGTGGTCGGCACGGCGCAATACCGCGCACGCCAGGCCTTCCCGCAGCACGTCCCGGTCGGCCAGTCCCAGCGTCGCCATCACCTGGCCGGCATCCACCGTCTCCGACGGACCCACCGAGATCCCCTGCGCGCGCAATGCTTCCACGAACTCGACCAGATGGCCGGGAATTCCGTGGGGCGCCAGCGGCTGGGGCGGGCGGGTGCGTCGCGCAGGCATCAGTTGAGTCTCAGCTCGCCCGCGGCTTTGATCTGGTCGGACTGGTGCTTGAGGACGACGCCGAGCGTCGCGGCGATCACCTCGTCGTCGACGGTGTCCATGCCCAGGGCCAGCAGCGTGCGGCCCCAGTCGATGGTCTCGGCCACCGACGGCAGTTTCTTGAGCGCCATCCCCCGCATCACGCCGATGATCCGCACCAGTTCCTCAGCGAGCCGCTCCGGCAGCTCGGGCACCCGGGAGAGCAGGATGCGGCGCTCCAGATCCGGGTCCGGGAAGTCGATGTGCAGGAACAGACACCGGCGTTTGAGCGCTTCGGACAGTTCGCGGGTCGCGTTCGACGTCAGCACCACCAGCGGCCGCCGCTCGGCGGTGATGGTGCCGAGCTCGGGCACCGTCACCGCGAAATCGCTCAGCACCTCCAGCAGCAGACCCTCGATCTCGATGTCGGCCTTGTCTGTCTCGTCGATCAGCAGCACCGTCGGTTCGGTGCGCCGGATCGCGGTCAGCAGCGGACGGGTCAGCAGGAACTCTTCGGAGAAGACGTCGTCCTTGGTGCGGTCCCAGTCGGTCCCGTCGGAGCCGGCACCGGCATTGCCGGCCTGGATGCGAAGAATCTGCTTGGCGTGGTTCCACTCGTAGAGCGCCCGGGCCTCGTCGACGCCCTCATAGCACTGCAGGCGCACCAGTTCGGAGCCTGTCGCCTGGGCGATGGCGCGCGCCAGTTCGGTCTTGCCGACACCGGCGGGCCCCTCCACCAGCAGCGGCTTGCCGAGCCGGTCGGCGAGGAACACCGCGGTGGCCGTCGCAGTGTCGGGCAGATAACCGGTTTCGGCCAGCCGCTTGGCGACATCGTCGATGTCGGCGAACAGCGGCACGATCTGTGCGGGAACGCTCACGGGTGCTTTTCTCCTCGGGGCTCAGGCCGGACGGGTGTGCCCGGCACCCCACACGATCCATTTGGTCGACGTCAGTTCGGGCAGACCCATGGGTCCTCGGGCATGCAGCTTCTGGGTCGAGATGCCGATCTCGGCGCCGAAGCCGAACTGCTCACCGTCGGTGAACGCCGTCGACGCGTTGACCATCACCGCGGCGGCGTCGACGCGTTCGCTGAACCGTTGGGCCGCAGCCAGATCGGTGGTCACGATGGCTTCGGTGTGGCCGGTGCCGTACTCGTTGATGTGCTCGATCGCGGCGTCCAGACCGTCGACCACCGCCAGCGCGATGTCCATCGACAGGAACTCGGAGCGCAACTGCTCCTCGGACGGCTCGGTGTGCACCGAGACCCCCGCCGCGGCCAGCGCTTCGGTCAGCCGCGGCACCGCGACATCGGCAATGGCCGCGTCGACCAGCAGCGACTCGGCGGCGTTACACACGCTCGGGCGCCGGGTCTTGGCGTTCAGCACGATGGATTCGGCCATGTCCAGATCGGCCGACTTGTGAACGTAGACATGGCAGTTGCCGACGCCCGTCTCGATCGTAGGCACCTGCGCGTCGCGCACGACGGCGTCGATCAGCCCGGCGCCGCCGCGCGGGATCACCACGTCGACCAGTCCGCGCGCCTGGATCAGATGGGTCACGGTGGCCCGGTCCTTGCTGGACAGCAGTTGCACCGCGTCGGCATCGAGTCCCTCGGTGGCCAGCGCCGCCCGCAGCGCGTTCACCAGCGCCGCGTTGGACTGCGCGGCCGACGAACTGCCCCGCAACAGAACCGCGTTGCCCGATTTCAACGTCAACCCGAACGCATCGACGGTGACGTTGGGGCGGCCTTCGTAGACGATGCCGACCACACCCAACGGGACCCTCTGCTGCCGCAATTGCAGACCGTTGGGCAGTGTGCGGCCACGCAGCACCTCACCGACCGGATCCGGCAGACCGGCCACCTGACGCAGCCCGTCGGCGATAGCGTCCACCCGGGTGGGGTTCAGCGCGAGCCGGTCGAGCATCGCCTCGGGGGTGCCCGCGGCCCGTGCCGCGGCGAGGTCGACCTCGTTGGCATCCAGGATCGTGCGGGTGTGCATCAGGACGTGGTCGGCGGCGGCGCGCAGGGCGCGGTTCTTGACGTCGGCACTCAACGTCGCCAGCGTCCGGGACACCCGGCGGGCCCGGCGTGCGGCGTCGTGAACCTGCTGCCGCAAGTCGGGGGTGGCGGGGTTCTGCACGCTCATCAGGCCAGGGTATCGAACCTCCCGTCGGCAAACGGCATGGCATTCGACACGCGTCCACCCTCGCGCTGCGACTAGCTTGGACTCTCATGGTGACGCGGGTCTGCGTGGTCGGCAGTGTCAACGCCGACCTCACGTTCACCGTCGAGGCGCTGCCCCGGGCCGGACAGACCGTGCTGGCCTCGGCGCTGTCCACCTCGCCGGGCGGTAAGGGCGGTAACCAGGCGGTGGCCGCGGCACGCGCCGGCGCCGCGGTGCAGCTGGTCGCGGCGCTGGGCACCGACGCCGCCGCCGGGCAACTGCAGGCGCATCTGCGCGCCAACGGCGTCGGCACGGACGGCCTTACCCGGGTGCCCGGGCCCAGCGGGTCCGCGGCGATCGTGGTCGACGCCGCTGCCGAGAACTGCATCGTCGTCGCGCCGGGCGCCAACGCGCATCTGAACCTGAGTTCGCCGGCGGTGCAGGCGGTGGTGGCCCGCAGCGACGTGGTGCTGTTGTCGCTGGAGATCCCGATGGACACCGTGGTCGCCGCGGCCCGGGTCGGGCGTGCCGCCCGGGCGGCTGTGGTGCTCAACGCGTCCCCGGCCCCACCCGACATCGCGACGCTGGCCGGCCTCGTCGACGTGGTCGTCGTCAACGAAACCGAGTCCGACGACTGGCTCGACGGTGACCGGCCCCGGGTACCGCACCTGGTCGTCACCCGTGGTGCCCGCGGTGCCACCCATTTCGGCGAGGGCCGTTCGGACATCCCGGCGCCCGCCGTCGAGGCGGTGGACACCACCGGCGCCGGCGACGTGTTCGCCGGTGTGTTCGCCGCGCACTGGCCGCGCGGCGTCCCCTACGCGCTGGCCCGAGCGTGCGCGGCCGGGGCGCTGGCGACGCTGGTGCCCGGTGCCGGCGACTGTGCCCCTTACAGTGAGGCTGTCGAGGACGTGCTTGAGGCGTCCTGACCGGACGGAAGGACTGCGCCAGATGAGCACCGAATCCCGCCCCCACCCCGCAGAGCCGTCTCCCGCCCGCCCCCCCGAGCCAGCTCCCGCCCGCCCCGCTGAGCCGTCTCCCGCCCGCCCCCCAGAAGGTGACTGGCTCGGTACGCCCTACCTGCGCTTCACCCGGGAAGGCGCATTCGGCGTCTGCCGGCTCGACCGTCCGGAGGCACGCAACGCGATGACGCCGGCGATGTACTTCGGCATCAAGTACGCGGTCAAGCACGTCGAAAGCGATCCCGACCTGGCCGGACTGCTGATCACCGGCACCGGCGACGTCTTCGCTCCGGGGGGCGACATGGGTGGCGGCGGCGCCGACAACTGGATGACGTTCGGGCCCGCACTCGGGATGGACGCCTTGCCGTTCGACACTCTGCGCCAGTCGGCCAAACCGGTCGTGGCGGCGGTGAACGGCCTCTGCCAGGGCGGCGGCCTGCAGATCGCACTGTGCGCCGACATGGCCGTAGTCAGCGACCGGGCCACGTTCCGGGTGCCCGAGCTGTACCGCGGGATCGCCGACACGTACTACAGCCACATGCTGGCCCGGCTGATCGGGCCGGTCCGCACCCGCGACCTGATGTTCACCGGCCGCACGCTGACCGCCGAAGAGGCACACGACTGGGGCATGGTGGCCCGGGTGGTCCCCCACGACGACCTGGCGCATGTGGCCCGCGAGGTCCTCGCCCAATGCTGCCGGACCGCCCCGGGAGCCCGAACCGTCGTCAAATCCAGCCTGGACAACTATCTGGGCCTCTACGACCGCATCGGGATGGCGGCCAGCCTCGGCGCACCCGAGTCCATCGAGGGCTTCATGGCGTTCAAGGAACGCCGATCCCCGGAATGGGTGCACCCCGCACTGCGCATCGACGGCAGACTCTAGACAGTTCAGACTTCCCTGAATTCAGGAGTTGATGTACTGTCTGCGCTGTGCAGACCGCCCTCGGTAGTGACGCGCTGTCCCGTTTCGGTTGCGCCATCTCGGATCCGACCCGCGCCCAGATCCTGCTGATCCTGCGCGACGGCCCTGGGTACCCGTCCGAGCTCGCCGAGCGGATCGCGGTGTCGCGGCAGATTCTGTCCAACCACCTCGCCTGCCTGCGGGGCTGTGGTCTGGTCACCGTCAGCCGCGAAGGCAGGCGCAGCCGTTACGAGCTGGCCGATCCGCGGATCGCCCACGCGCTCACCGACCTGGTCGGCCTGGTTGTGGAGGTCGACCCGGCGTGCTGCCCGGCGGCCGACGAGCAGGCCTGCTGCTGATGGCAAAGGCGGGGCTCAACGCGCACCGCCGCCGGGTCCTGACCTGGGCCGATCCCGTTGCGGCGCTGGGGATCGCGGCGCTGGCTGTGCGTGAAGGAATCCAAGCCTGGAAGGGTGACCCATGCTGCATCTGATGCCTGCAGTCGCGCTGTGTCTGTTCGCCGTGTTCGCCGCGCTCGGATTCGGTTGGCGCAGTTGGGTTCAGCGCCGTCACACCGGTTCCACCGGCTTCAAGGGTGTCACCGGAAGACCCGGGTCACCGGAATGGTTCGCCGGGGTGGGTTTCGTGGTCGCCATCGCGGTCGCCGGCACCGCGCCGGCACTGCAATGGACCGGGCTGGTCGACCCGCTGCTGGCCGCGCCCTGGATTCACCTGACCGGTGCCGGTGTCGCGGCCGCGGGCATCGCCGCGACGGTGTACGCCCAGCGCGACATGGGTGACGCCTGGCGCATCGGCGTCGACGCGTCGGAGACGACGACACTGGTCCGCACCGGCGTGTTCGCGCGGGTGCGCAACCCGATTTTCGCCGCGATGATCGTCTTCGCGTTCGGCGTCACGCTGGTCACACCCAACGTGGTGGCGATCGCCGGCTTCGTGATCCTGGTGGTGACGATCGAGCTCCAGGTGCGCACCGTCGAGGAGCCGTATCTGCGCGCCGCACACGGTGCGCCCTACCGCGACTATCTCGCCGCCGTCGGACGTTTCGTGCCCGGGGTGGGCACCGTCAGTCGGTAGGGACCTCGCGGTCGATCTCGTCGAGCCAGGTGCGGGCCGACATGTCCGACGGGGCACGCCAGTCCCCGCGCGGCGACAGCGACCCGCCGTGGGAGACCTTGGGCCCGTTGGGCAGCGCGGAGCGCTTGAACTGCGCGAACGAGTAGTACCGCTGGGCGAATACCTGCAGCCAGTGCCGGATCTCCTTCAGCGAGTATGTCGGACGCTTTTCCTCGGGATATCCCGACGGCCAGTCACCGCGGGTGGCATCGCTCCACGCATGCCAGGCCAGGAACGCGACCTTTGACGGCCGGAACCCGAACCGCAGCACCTGGAACAACGAGAAGTCTTGCAGCACATAGGGTCCGACCTTGGATTCGCTGCTCTGGATTTCCTCGTCCTCACCCGCGGGCACCAGCTCCGGGGAGATCTCGGTGTCAAGCACCGACTGCAGCACCTCGTTGACGGTGTCATCGAACTGCTTCGACGAGATCACCCACCGAATCAGATGCTGGATCAATGTTTTCGGGACCCCGCCGTTGACGTTGTAATGCGACATCTGATCGCCGACACCGTACGTCGACCAGCCCAGTGCCAGTTCGGACAGATCCCCGGTGCCCAGCACGATACCGCCCTGCTGGTTGGCCAACCGGAACAGGTAGTCGGTGCGCAGGCCGGCCTGCACGTTCTCGAACGTGACGTCGTAGACCTTCTCCCCGCGTCCGAACGGATGGTCCATGTTCTTGAGCATCAACTCGGCGGTCGCCTTGATGTCCAGTTCGGCGAACGTCACGCCCAGCGCCTCGGCCAACCGCAGCGCGTTGCCCTTGGTCCGGTCTCCGGTGGCGAACCCGGGCATCGTGTAAGCCAGAATGTCGCTGCGCGGCCGCTGTTCCCGGTCCATCGCCCGCGCCGCGACGATGAGCGCATGGGTCGAGTCCAGACCGCCGGACAGACCGAGCACGATCTTGGGATAGTTCAGCGCCCGCAAGCGCTGCTCCAGACCGGACACCTGGATGCTGTAGGCCTCGTAGCAGTCCTGTTCCAGCCGTTGCGGATCCGACGGCACGAACGGGAACCGCTCGATGTGCCGCAGAAGCCCGACGTCGCCGCTGGGCGGGTCCAGGACGAACTCCACACGCCGGAACGAATCGGTGCTCGCGCTGTGGTGCCTGCGGTTGTCGTCGAAAGTGCCCATCCGAAGGCGTTCGGAGCGAAGAAGTTCGAGATCGACGTCGGCGACCGACCGTCGCTCACCTTTCGGGAAGCGTTCCGACTGGGCCAGGCATTCGCCGTTCTCCCAGATCATCGTCTGCCCGTCCCACGCGAGATCGGTTGTGGACTCACCTTCGCCGGCCGCGGCGTACACGTAGGCGGCCAGGCACCGGGCCGAGGCGGATCGGGCCAGCAGGCAGCGGTCCTCGGACCGGCCGATGGTGATAGGGCTACCGGACAGGTTGGCCAACACCGTCGCGCCTGCCAGCGCGGCCGACGCACTCGGCGGGATCGGCACGAACATGTCCTCGCAGACCTCGACGTGCAGCACGAACCCGGGCAGATCGGATGCGGCGAACAGCAGGTCGGGGCCGAAGGGCACGTCGACAGCGTCGTCACCCCTGCCCAGCCTGATCGATCCGCGCACGTCGTCACCCGGAGCCATCTGGCGTCGCTCGTAGAACTCGCGGTAGTTGGGCAGGTAGGACTTCGGGACCACACCGAGGACCCGGCCGCGGTGGATCACCACCGCGGTGTTGTAGATCCGGTGCCGAAAGCGCAGCGGTGCACCGATCACCAGCACGGGCAACAGGTCGGCCGACGCGGTGACGATCTCGAACAGCGCGTCCTCGACGGCCTCGAGCAGGGCATCCTGCATCACGATGTCCTCGATCGAGTATCCCGACAGCGTCAGCTCCGGGAAGACCGCGAGCGCAACACTGTCGTCGTGGCAGGCCTGGGCCAGTCGCAGCACGGATTCGGCATTGCCCCGAGGGTCGGCGAGCGCCGTGTGATGCGTGCAGGCGGCGACCCGGACGAAGCCGTGCCGGTACGCGGAGTAGAAATCCATGCCTCATTGTTGCCCGAAAAGCGAACGGGATATGCCAACACCCCACGCCGTCGGCCGAGCGAGGTGACGTCACCCCAAAGCTGACCGGCTGACCAGTACATACGCGATCACCGGCGGTGATCGCCTACATTCGGTGACGTGGAGGCCCCCGAACTCGTCGCGTTACTGCAGGACCGGCGTGTCGCGGTGCTCACCGGTGCGGGCATGTCGACCGATTCGGGGATCCCCGACTACCGCGGCCCGGACTCGCCGCCGAGCAATCCGATGACCATCCGGCAGTTCACCTCCGATCCTGAGTTCCGGCAGCGGTACTGGGCGCGCAATCACCTCGGATGGCGGCATATGGACCAGACGCTGCCCAACGCCGGGCACCGTGCGCTGGCCGCGCTGGAACGTGCCGGGGTGGTGACCGGCGTGATCACCCAGAATGTCGACCTGCTGCACTCCAAGGCGGGCAGCGAGAACGTCATCGATCTGCACGGTTCCTACGCTCGGGTGATCTGTCTGGACTGCAGGCACACCATGACGCGCGCGGCGCTGGCCGACCTTCTCGACGACGCCAACCCGGGTTTCGCCGAGAGGGCCGCGGCTCTCGGCGGAATCGCGGTGGCCCCCGACGCCGACGCCGTGGTCGCCGACACCGCCTCCTTCCAGGTGGTGGACTGCCCGCGCTGCACCGGCATGCTCAAGCCGGACATTGTCTACTTCGGTGAAAGCGTTCCGAAAGAGCGTGTTGTGCAAGCATTCTCGATTGTCGACGGAGCCGAGGCGCTGCTGGTCGCCGGGTCGTCGCTGACGGTGTACTCCGGCTACCGGTTCGTCCGGCATGCCGCTGCCTCCGGGACGCCGATCGCGATCGTCAACCGGGGACCAACCCGCGGCGACGACCTCGCCGACGTCAAGATCGACAACGGGTGTTCGCCGATGCTGGCGCTGCTCGTCGACGAGCTGACCGGACGCTCAGACGGCCACCAGGTCATCGGCGTGCACGGCGGGTCTGCGCATCTCGGCGGGTAGGTCCGACGTGGACCGGCCGAGCATCGTCGCCAGTTCCGCGGCGTCATAGGCGACCACACCGCGAGCGACCATCGCGGCGTCCTTGTCGCGCAGCTCGACGACGTCACCGCCGTAGAACCGGCCCGACACCGCGGTGATCCCGGCGGGAAGAAGTGAGCGCCGCTGCCGCACCACGGCATTGACGGCGCCCTCGTCCAGGGTCAGTGTCCCAGAGGCTTCGGCGGCGTAGCGCACCCAGAACCTACGCGCGGACATGCGTTCTGAGCGCGGGGCGAACACTGTGCCCACCGACGCGTCCTGCAGCGCGGCGTCGGCATCCGAGGCGGCGGCCAGCAGCACCGGGACGCCGGCGTCGGCCGCCAGCAGCGCCGAGGACAGCTTCGAGACCATACCGCCGGTGCCGAGGTGGCTGCCGCGGCCGGCGGTCACCCCTTCCAGGTCGTCGGGTCCGGCCACTTCCGGGATGAACCGTGCCGGATTGTCTGCGGGCGCCTTGCGGGGATCGCCGTCATAAAGGCCGTCGATGTCGGACAGCAGGATCAACGCATCAGCGCCCACCAGGTGGGCGACCAGGGCCGACAGCCGGTCGTTGTCGCCGAACCGGATCTCGTTGGTGGCCACGGTGTCGTTCTCGTTGACGATCGCCACCGCGTGCAACGCCCGCAACCGGTCCAGGGTGCGCTGGGCGTTGGTGTGCTGCACCCGCATCGAGATGTCGTGGGCGGTCAGCAGTACCTGGCCCACGGTGCGGCCGTAATGCCCGAACGCCGCGCTCCAGCAGTTGATCAGCGCCACCTGACCCACGCTGGCTGCGGCTTGCTTCGTCGCCAGATCGGTGGGCCGCTTGGTGAGTCCGAGCGGCTCGATGCCGGCTGCGATGGCGCCCGAAGACACGATCACCACGTCCGAGCCGGCCTTCATCCGCGCTTCGATGGCGTCGGCCAGGTTCTGCAGCCGGTTGGTGTCGAACACCCCCGAAGACGTCGTCAACGCGGTGGTGCCGATCTTGACCACCACTGAGCGTGCCGTCCGGATCGCTTCCCGGTGCGCGCTCATTCGTCTACATCGCCACTCTGGCGGCGCGCCTTCCGTGCCGCCTTGCGTTCGTCGGCCGAGACCCGGTCGCTCTGTTCCAGTCGTACATCGGTGCCGCGGCCGGTCAGCGGCACGTCGACACCGGCCGGGGTCTGCGGCTCCCAGTCGAAGGTCATGTCGCCGATGGTCACCGCGCAGCCGGGCCGGGCGCCGAGCTTGAGCAGCTCGTCCTCGACGCCGAGCCGCGCCAACCGGTCGCCGAGATAGCCGACGGCCTCGTCGTTGTCGAAATTGGTCTGCGCGACCCAGCGTTGCGGCCGGGTGCCCTTGACCACGAAGCCGCCCTGACCGTCGGGTTCGACCGAGAACGCCGTCTCGTCGACCGGGATCGGTCGGATCACCGGGCGGCGCGGCACCACGGCCGGCTGGCTGGCCCGATACGAGGACACCATGTCCCACAACGCGAAGGTCAAGGGTCGCAACCCTTCCCGGCTGACTGTCGAGATTTCGAACACCGGCCAGCCGAACTTCTCGGTGATGTCCTGGCGGACGAAGTCGGCCAGCTCCCGGGCGTCGGGAACATCGATCTTGTTCAGCACCACCGCCCGTGGGCGTTGGGCGAGGTCACCGAGCGTCGAATCGCCCTGCAGCGTAGGCGTATACGCCGCGATCTCGGCCTCCAGCGCCTCGATGTCGGACACCGGATCACGGCCCGGCTCCAGGGTCGCGCAGTCGACGACATGCACCAGCACAGCGCAGCGTTCGATGTGGCGCAGGAAATCCAGCCCGAGGCCGCGCCCCTCCGAGGCGCCCGGGATCAGCCCCGGCACGTCGGCGACGGTGTAGGTGTGCTCACCCGCCGACACCACCCCGAGATTGGGCGCCAGCGTGGTGAACGGGTAGTCGGCGATCTTGGGTTTGGCAGCTGAGATCGCCGACACCAGCGAGGACTTGCCCGCCGACGGAAAGCCGACCAGGCCCACATCGGCGACGGTCTTGAGCTCCAGGGTGAGGTCACGGGCCTCGCCCTTCTCGCCGAGCAACGCGAAACCGGGCGCCTTGCGGGCACGCGAGGCGAGTGCGGCATTGCCGAGGCCCCCGCGACCACCGGCGGCGGCCTCGAAGCGGGTGCCGGCGCCGACCAGGTCAGCCAGGATCTGGCCGTGCTCGTCGAGCACGACGGTCCCGTCGGGGACCTTCACCTCGAGGTCGGCGCCCGCGGCACCGTCGCGGTTACTGCCCGCGCCCTGTTTGCCGTTGGGTGCGGCCACGTGGGGATGGAAATGGAAGTCGAGCAGGGTGTGCACCTGCGGGTCGACGACGAACACGATGCTGCCGCCGCGACCGCCGTTGCCGCCGTCCGGACCGCCGAGAGGTTTGAACTTCTCGCGATGGACCGAGGCGCAGCCGTTGCCGCCGTTACCCGCCCGCGCGTGAATGACGACGCGGTCGATGAACCGGGGCATCGGACATCCTTTCGGTGACGAAATCTACGTTCTGCCGGCCCGACGCGAAGCCTGCGGCGAAACGTCGATCTCGCGTGAAAGTCAGGCCTCGGGAGCCGCTCCGGCGGCGACATCGGACGACGTGCGGGTGACGCGAACGACGTTGACGGTCTTGCGGCCGCGCTTGCTGCCGAACTCGACAGCGCCGGGAGCGGTCGCGAACAGCGTGTCGTCGCCGCCACGGCCGACGTTCACGCCGGGGTGGAAATGAGTGCCCCGCTGCCGCACCAGGATTTCCCCGGCCTTGACGACCTGCCCGCCGAACCGCTTCACGCCGAGCCGCTGGGCGGCTGAGTCGCGACCGTTGCGTGAGCTGGAAGCGCCCTTCTTGTGTGCCATGTCTTCTCGCTCCCGTCGTTACTTGATGCCGGTGACCTTGAGCACCGTCAGCTGCTGACGGTGACCCTGGCGCTTGTGATAGCCGGTCTTGTTCTTGAACTTGTGGATGCGGATCTTCGGACCCTTGGTGTGCTCGAGGACTTCACCGGTGACCGCGACCTTCTCCAGGGCCGCGGCGTCGGTGGTCACGTTCGCACCGTCGACGACCAGGGCGACGGGCAGCGACACCGTGGCGCCCGGCTCGACGTCGAGCTTCTCCACCTTGACCACGTCACCGGCCGCGACTTTGTACTGCTTGCCACCGGTCTTGACGATCGCGTACGTGGCTGTTTTGGCTGCCATCGCTGGGTCTTCTCCTGCTTCGCGTGCGGGCGCGCATCACCCGGGGTGTGCGTGCGGGTCTGGGGTGGGATCTCGTCCCGTCTCCGGCCGGCCGTCGGCAAGCCCTGGAGACAACTGGTCAAGGGTACGTGACCAGCGGGTAGAGAATCAAACCGCTCAGTCGCGACTGGGCGGACCAGCGGGTCGGGCCGCCGCGCGGCGACGGTGTCGACCTGCCGGGCGGGCGACGACGACCGCTGCAGGCTCGTCCTCACCCGAGTCGGAGTCGTCCTCGTCGGAGTCGTCTTCGTCGGAGTCGTCCTCGTCCGAGTCGTCGTCGAGGTCGTCGATGTCGTCGTCCTCTTCGTCATCGTCGTCGTCGAGGTCGATCTCGTCGGTGTCGTCCTCGTCGGTGTCGTCCTCGTTGGTGTCGTCGTCTTCGTCGGTGTCATCCTCGTCGAAGTCGTCATCGAGTTCGTCGTCGTTGCCGTCGCGCGTCACCGCCACCGTGGCCTCGGTGTCGATCTCGGCGACCTCTTCGGGCGCCACGGCGGTGTCGTCGTCCTCGTCGTCCTCGTGCTTGCCGTTGGCGGCGGCCATCGCCTTGAACATCGGGTGTTCACCCGGGGAGTGCGCCGGCACCTTGGCGACCTGGACCTCCTGCTCGGCACGACCGCCGCGCTTGCCGCGCTTGCTTCGGCGTCCGCCGCCGGACTCGGCCTTGCGGCTGCCGTTGGTGGCGGCCGAGTCCACGGGATCGCCGTGCAGCACGATGCCACGGCCGGCGCAGTGACTGCAGGTGGTCGAGAACGCCTCGATCAGGCCGGTACCGAGCTTCTTGCGGGTGAGCTGGACCAGACCCAGAGATGTCACCTCCGACACCTGGTGGCGGGTGCGGTCACGGGCCAGGGCCTCGGTGAGCCGGCGCAGCACCAGATCGCGGTTGGACTCCAGCACCATGTCGATGAAGTCGATGACCACGATGCCGCCGATGTCGCGCAGCCGCAGCTGGCGCACGATCTCCTCGGCGGCTTCGAGGTTGTTGCGGGTCACGGTCTGCTCGAGATTGCCGCCCGATCCGGTGAACTTGCCGGTATTGACGTCCACCACGGTCATGGCCTCGGTGCGGTCGATGACCAGGGTGCCGCCCGACGGCAGCCACACCTTCCGGTCCATCGCCTTGGCCAGTTGTTCGTCGATGCGGTGCACGGCGAACACATCGGGGGCGTCGGGAGACGCCGGCTCGTACTTCGTCATCCGCGGGAGCAACTCCGGAGCGACCGCGTTGACGTAGTCGGTGATGGTCTTCCACGCCTCGTCGCCGGCGACGGTCAGCCCGGTGAAGTCTTCGTTGAACAGGTCACGGATCACCTTGACCAGCACGTCGGGCTCTTCGTAGAGCGCGACCGCCGCACCGGCCTTCTTCCCGGTGATCTCGGCGGCCTTGGCCTCGATCTCGGTCCAGCGCTTCTGCAGCCGCTCCACGTCGGAGCGGATGTCCTCTTCCTTCACGCCCTCCGATGCGGTCCGGATGATCACACCCGCGTCGGACGGGACCACCTCGCGCAGGATCTCCTTGAGGCGCTGCCGCTCGGTGTCGGGCAACTTGCGGCTGATCCCGGTCGAGGACGCACCCGGGACGTAGACCAGGTAGCGGCCGGCCAGCGACACCTGGGTGGTCAGTCGCGCACCCTTGTGTCCGACCGGATCCTTGCTGACCTGGACGACGACGTAGTCGCCGGGTTTGAGAGCCTGTTCGATCTTGCGCTGCGCACCGCCCAGACCGGCGGCTTCCCAGTTGACCTCACCGGCGTAGAGCACACCGTTGCGGCCGCGGCCGATGTCGACGAACGCCGCCTCCATCGACGGCAGCACGTTCTGCACGATGCCCAGGTAGATGTTGCCGACGAGAGATGCCGACGCGGCTGATGTCACGAAGTGCTCGACCACGACGCCGTCTTCGAGCACCGCGATCTGGGTGTAGCGAGCACCCTCGTGCGGCGGTTCGGTGCGGACCTTGTCGCGGACCACCATCATCCGTTCGACGGCCTCGCGGCGGGCCAGGAACTCCGCTTCGCTCAGGATCGGCGGCCGGCGCCGGCCGGCGTCGCGACCGTCCCGGCGGCGCTGACGCTTGGCCTCCAGTCGGGTGGAGCCGCTGATGCCCTGGATCTCCGAATCCGACGACGTCTTGTCGTTGCGGTTCGACGCCTTCCGCGGCTCACGCTCGTGGACAACGGTGTTGGGCGGGTCGTCGGGCGAGCCGTTGGTGTCGCTGTCGTCGTCGGAGCCGGACTTGCGACGGCGACGGCGGCGACGGCGACGGCTGGAGCCGTCCCCGCTGGGCCCGTCGTCCTCGCTGCTGTCGTCGTCGGAGTCTTCGCCGCTGTCGGCCTTCTCGGCATCGGCGTCGGTGTCGGATTCGGTGTCGCCGGCTGACTCGTCGCCGTTCTGCTCGCCGCGACCGCGTCCGCGCCCGCGCCGACCCCGCCTGCGGCGTTTGGCGGCGGGGCGGTCGGTCTGGTCGTCGTCACCGTCGGTGTCCGATTCGGACTCGTCGGTGTCGTCGTCGGACTCGTCGTCGTCGCTGTCGTCGAAGTGGTCGTCAAAGCGCACGGGTTGGGGCGCGACGAACAGCGGCAGATAGTCGGCGGGTTCGGCGGCCGGGGCGGGCGGGGTTTCCAGGATCAGCCTCGACTCGGGCTCCTCCTCGGTGACCGCGGTGAACTGGGCGACCTCCGTCACCTCGACGACCTCGCTGAGCCGAGCGACCTCGGCGACAGGCGCGGCGGCCTCCGGCTGTGAGGCTTCGGGCTCGACGGCTTCCGGCTGGGCGGCTTCGGGCTCGACGGCTTCCGCCTGGGCGGCCTCTGCCGCCGGCTCGGCCTGCGCAACCTCGGGTTCGGGGGCGGCCAGCACCTCGCGGACGCGGTCGGCCTCCTCACGGCCGACCGTGGAATGTGCGCTGCGTGCCCGGCCGTCGAGTTCGATCAGCGCGTCGATGATCCGCTTGCTGGTGGTACCGAGCACGCGGGCCAGCGAGTGGACCCTCAGGCGTTCCGGCGTCGGGGCGCCCTTGGTGTCCCCGGACGCATCTGCGGCGAGCCGGGGCTCGTCCGCGGGGTCGTGGGTCGGTGCCTGAAAAATCTCATTGTCGGCCACGTATTCTCCTCAAGCCCCCGGGCGCGTCATGCTCTGACGCGGCCACGCGAGGGCTTTTGATGTTGTACCCGGGCTACCTACTCCCGGACGTCCTCTGGTCTTGCTCCGAGTGATCCCGAAGGAACGATCCCGGTGCCGGTCTGAATGATGGCTGGACGGTCCGCGCCGCACCGCGGTTCACGGTGGTCGCGCTGTCTAAGTCTTCATTCGGATGATCAACCCGGGTTGTAAGGCCGATCACCCGCGACCAGTATCCCACATGTCAGAGAGTGGCCCGCGTAGGCGGGGTTAGCTCGGGCGAGGCGGTCGCTACCGGCCGGGGAACCAGAGCTCGATCTCGCGGGCCGCCGACTCCGGCGAATCCGATCCGTGAACAAGGTTGTACTGCGTCTCCAGGCCCAGGTCACCGCGGATGGTGCCGGGGGTGGCCTTCTCGACGGGATCGGTGCCGCCGGCCAATTGCCGGAACGCCGCGATGGCCCGCGGACCCTCCAGGACGGCCGCGACCACGGGCCCGGATGTGATGAACTCCAGCAGCGACCCGAAGAACGGCTTGCCCTCGTGTTCGGCGTAGTGCGCGCGGGCGAGGTCGTCGCTGACGTTCTTCAGTTCCAGCGCCGCGATGCTCAGGCCTTTGGCTTCGACCCGGCTGATGACCTCTCCGATGAGGCGGCGCTGCACGCCGTCGGGCTTGATCAGGACGAGAGTTCGCTCAGTCACGACGCACAGACTAGTCGTCGGCCGGCCGCTGCCCCGGAAGCAGGCCTCGCTTCTGCCGACGGAGCACCTCCGCACGCAGGTAGGCGATCAGCAGCCACACCACGCCGAACAACAGCCCGACGAAACCCACCGCCGGGTAGATGAACCATCCGGCGACCAGGATCAGTTGCACGCCGAGGTTGGCCCAGATGGCCCACGGCCGGCCCTGCACGCCCGCCATGAGCACCAGCAGCACGGCGAACCCGACGACGTAGGCGGTCGATAGCGGCGTGAGCCCGGGCCCGACGGCGCCGACCACCGGCAGCGCCAGCAGCACGACGATGGCCTCGAGGATCAGGGTGCCGGCCATCACCCCCCGGAAGCTCTTCCACGGATCCGGAGGCTGCGCGGTCATGCGGGGTCCTTTCCGAACAGTGTTCGAGCGGCGCCCGCGGTGACGACAGAACCGGTGATCACGATGCCCGCACCGCTCATCCCCGCGGCGTCGCCGTCGCCGCCGGACTCCTCGACCAGCGCGGTGGCGGTCTCGATCGCGTCGGGCAGCGTCGAGGCGGTGATCACCCGCTCTGGACCGAAGACCTCCTCAGCCTTGACCGCCAGCGCCGCCACCTCCAGCGCCCGCGGTGATCCGTTGTGAGTCACCACGATCTGATCCAGTACGGGTTCCAGAGCGGCCAGGATTCCGTCGACGTCCTTGTCCCCCATCACCGAGACGACGCCGACGAGGAAGCGGAAATCGAACTCGTCGCGCAGCGCCTCGGCCAGCGCGAAGGCGCCGGCCGGGTTGTGTGCGGCATCGATGAAAACGGTTGGCGCACTGCGCATCCGCTCCAGCCGCCCCGGCGAGGTCACGGCGGCGAATCCGGCCCGCACCGCGTCGACGTCGAGTTGGCGCTGCGCGCCGGCACCGAAGAACGCCTCCACCGCGGCCAGCGCGAGCACGGCGTTGTGCGCCTGATGCTCCCCGTGCAGCGGCAGGAAGATGTCGGAGTACACCCCGCCCAGGCCCTGCAGCTGAAGAAGCTGGCCGCCGATGGCGACCTGCCGGCCGAGCACGGCGAACTCCGAATCCTCCCTTGCCACAGCGGCATCGGAGCGTACCGCTTGCGCCAGCAACACCTCCATCGCCTCGGGCAGCTGGCGTGCCAGCACGGCCACGGTGTCGGTCGGCACCAGGTCGTCGGCCTGGCGGGTGATGATCCCGGCCTTCTCGCCGGCGATCTCGGCGATCGTGTCACCGAGGTAGTCCGCGTGGTCGATGCCGATCGGGGTGACCACGGCCACCGGCGCGTTGACCACGTTGGTGGCGTCCCAGCGGCCGCCCAGGCCCACCTCGACGACGGCGACGTCGATGGGTGCGTCGGCGAACGCGCTGAACGCCATCGCGGTGACGACTTCGAACTTGCTCAATCTCGGTCCGCCTGCGGCTTCGGATTGCCGGTCGACCAGCTCGACGAACGGCTCGATCTCCCGGTAGGTGTCGACGTAGGTCGCCGGGCTGATCGGCTTGCCGTCGATCGAGATGCGTTCGACCGCCGACTGCAGGTGCGGGCTGGTGGTGCGGCCGGTGCGCCGGTGCAGCGCGGTCAGCAGCGCGTCGACCATCCGGGCGACCGAGGTCTTGCCGTTGGTGCCCGCGATGTGGATCGACGGGAACCCGAGCTGAGGTGACCCGAGCATCTCCATCAGCGCCGCGATCCGCGCGGTGCTCGGCTCGATCTTGGTCTCGGGCCAGCGTTGGTCGAGCAGGTGCTCCACCTGCAGCAGTGCGGCGACCTCGTCGGGGGTGGGCTCGTGTGATGCCATGGGCGATCTGCTTCGCTACTGGCTCGCCGACAGCGCGGCCAGCCGCGCGGTGAGGCGCTCCACTTCCTCGTTGGCCACCTGCTGCCGGTTCCGGATCTTGTCGACCACCTCCGCGGGAGCTTTGGCCAGGAACGCGTCGTTGCCGAGCTTGGCGGTCGTGCCCTTGCGCTCCTTCTCGGCGGCCGCGAGGTCCTTCTCCAGCCTGCGGCGTTCGGCCTCGACATCCACCGTGCCCGAGGTGTCGACCTCGACCACCACGGTGCCGCCCGACAGCCGCACCTCGACCGCCGCCGACGTGGTGAACCCGTCCTCCGCATCGGTCAGCCAGGCCAGGGTTCGCACCGCGGGGACATGGTCATCCAGACCCGCCGCGCCGATGTCGGACAGTCTGGCCGGCACCCGCTGCCGGTCGGCGAGACCCTGGTCGCTGCGGAATCGCCGCACCTCGGTGATCAGTTTCTGGGTGTCGGAGATCCGTTGCGTGGCGCCATGATCGACGGCGTGACCGCTCGGGGCCGGCCAGTCGGCGATGACCAGGGACTCTCCGCCGGTCAGCGTCTTCCACAGGACCTCGGTGACGAAAGGCATCACCGGATGCAACAGCTTGAGCAGCACGTCGAGCACGAACGCCAGCACCGCAGTCGTGTGGGAAACACCTTCGCCCAGTTGCACTTTCGCGAGCTCGACATACCAGTCGCAGAACTCGTCCCAGGCGAAGTGGTAGAGCGACTCACATGCGCGACTGAACTCGTAGCCGTCCAGCGCCGAATCCACCTCGGCTCGCACCTCTTCGAGCCGGCCGAGGATCCACCGGTCGGCGTCGGTGAGTTCGGCCGCCGGCGGCAGTGGCGCCGGGCTGGCGCCGTTGAGCAAAGCGAAGCGGGTCGCGTTGAACAACTTGGTGGCGAAGTTGCGGGACGCGCGGGCGTGGTCCTCACCGATGGCGAGGTCGCCGCCCGGGCTGGCGCCGCGGGCCAGCGTGAAGCGCAGCGCGTCGGCGCCGTATTTCTCCACCCAGTCCAGCGGATCGATGCCGTTGCCGCGCGACTTGCTCATCTTGCGGCCGTGCTCGTCGCGGATCAGGCCGTGCAGGAACACGTTCTCGAACGGCACCTGCGGGTGTGCGCCCTTCGTGGCCGTGCCGGTGATGGCCGGGTCGTCACCGACGAAGGTACCGAACATCATCATCCGGGCCACCCAGAAGAACAGGATGTCGTAACCGGTGACCAGCACGGTGGTCGGATAGAACTTCGCCAGTTCGGGGGTGCGGTCCGGCCAGCCCATCGTCGAGAACGGCCACAGCGCCGAACTGAACCACGTGTCCAGCACGTCGGGGTCCTGCTCCCAGCCTTCGGGCGGCGTCTCATCCGGTCCGACGCAGACGGTCTCCCCGTTCGGTCCGTGCCAGATCGGGATGCGGTGCCCCCACCAGAGCTGACGTGAGATGCACCAGTCGTGCATGTTGTCGACCCAGGCGAACCACCGGGGTTCCAGGCTGGCCGGGTGGATCACGGTGTCGCCGTTGCGGACCGCGTCACCGGCGGCCTTGGCCAGTGACTCGACCCGCACCCACCACTGCAGGCTCAGGCGCGGCTCGATCGGTTCGCCGCTGCGCTCGGAGTGGCCCACGCTGTGCAGGTAGGGACGCTTCTCGGCGACGATGCGGCCCTGTTCGGCCAGCGCCTCGCGCACCGCCACCCGCGCCTCGAAGCGGTCCATTCCGTCGAACCGGGTGCCGGTGTCGCTGATCCGGCCCTTGGTGTCGAGGATGGTCGGCATCGGCAGCTGGTGCCGCAGCCCGATCTCGAAGTCATTGGGGTCGTGGGCGGGTGTGACTTTCACTGCGCCCGTGCCGAATTCGGGGTCGACGTGGGTGTCGGCCACGATCGCGATGTCACGTTCGAGGAACGGGTGGGGCAACGTCTTGCCCACCAGGTTTCGGTATCGCTCGTCGTCGGGGTGCACCGCGATCGCGGTGTCACCGAGCATCGTCTCCAGCCGGGTGGTGGCCACCACGATGTGCGGTTCGTCGTCGTTCATCGAGCCGTAGCGAAAGGACACCAGCTCGCCCTCGACGTCCTCGTACTTCACCTCGAGGTCGGAGATCGCGGTCTCCAGCACCGGCGACCAATTGACCAGCCGTTCGGCCTGATAGATCAGGCCGGCGTCGTAGAGCCGCTTGAAGATGGTGCGGACCGCGCGTGACAGACCCTCGTCCATCGTGAACCGATCGCGGCTCCAGTCCACCCCGTCACCGAGCCGGCGCATCTGGGCGCCGATGGTTCCGCCGGATTCGCGCTTCCATTCCCAGACCTTGTCGATGAACTGCTCGCGGCCGAGGTCTTCTTTGGTCGTCCCGTCGGAGGCGAGCTGCTTCTCGACGAGGGTCTGGGTGGCGATGCCGGCGTGATCCATGCCGGGCAGCCACAGCACCTCATAGCCCTGCATGCGCTTGCGCCGGGTGAGCGCGTCCATCAACGTGTGGTCCAGCGCGTGGCCCATGTGCAGACTTCCGGTCACATTGGGCGGCGGCAGCACGATGGAGTACGGAGGCTTGTCGCTGTCGGGGTCGGCGGTGAAGTAGCCAGCCCGGACCCAGCCGTCGTACAGGTCGGCCTCGACCGCTCCCGGATCCCAGGACTTGGGCAGGGCGTCGAGCTCGGGGGCGCGCGGGGCGTCGCCGGGGGCATTCGGCTGGGAGGTCACCGAGCCATTCTAGGAAGCGCGTGCCGATCACTTCTTTCCGCCCGACGGCGACAGAGCCGCGTCACCTCTTCCCGCCGAGCAGGCCGCCCAGAATGTCGCCGAGCGGACCGCCTTTGTCGCCGCCGAGCACGCTGCCGAGGATGCTGCCCAGCGGGTTGTCCTCACCTGCGGAGCGCTGACCGCCACCGCCCAGAATCCCGCCCAGGATGTCGCCGAGGCCGCCACCGCCCTGGCCCTGGGGTTGCGCCTGGCCGCCGGTGAGTTTCCGGCCGATGTAGGCGAGCACGATCGGCGCGAGGATCGGGAGCAGTCTGTTGATCAGGTCGCTGTTCCCGGCCCCGCCGCGCGACAACGCCGAGGCGACCTGGCCGGTGTCGTTGCCGCCGAAGATCTTCGCGACCGCCTTGGAGCCGTCCGCCTCGTCGACCTGGTCGACGTCGACACCGCCGTCGAGCAGACCGGCGTGGTTGTCGGCCGCGGAGGCGATGTTCGCCGCGATGCCGGGGTCTTGCGCGTTGTGCTGTAGTCCGCCGACCAGCACGGGCAGCAGCGTCTTGATGGCGCCGCTGACCTCGGCCTCGTCGGCGCCCAGTCGGGCAGCGATCTGCCGGGTCGGAATCTCCCCGTAGAGCTCGTCGAGGTCGGCCATGCAAGCGACAGTAGACCCGGGATCGACGCCGGGGACCGGATCGATCAGTTCAACCGCGACACGTCCAGGCTGACCCCGGCGGCCGGGAACCGGGCCAGCAGCGCGTCACCGATGGCCGCGGCCGGGGTCAGGATGCCGTGCAGGTCGGGCAGCTTGTCGCGATCCAGCGCGAGCGCCAGTCCGCTTTCGCCGAGCAGCACCGAGGTCGCCTTGTAGCCGGGGTCACCCTGCTGGGACATCCGGGCGACGTAGCGGGCGCCGGTCGAGGTCGTGGTGTAGGTCTCGACGGTGTAATGCCCGCGTTCCCGGGTCTGCTCGCTCGGCCCGGTGCCGGGTTTGGGCAGGACGCGCTCCAGCGCCCGGCGCGGCACTCGGTTGAGGAAGCGGCTGCCGAGTTCCATCGTCGCGACATTTCCGGCCGTGGCCATGGCGGCCAGCAGCGGCGCGGCCACCGAGTGCCCGGTGCTCATCTGCTCGGCGTACTCGAACCGCCTGCCGTACGAGTAGTCCAGCAGCGCGTTGCTGCGCCGCACGATGCGGGTGTTGGGCAGCGCCATGGCGAACGCGCCGACCCAGTAGCCGTCGAGTTCAGGGGCGATCTCCCGGCCGCGGCGCCACCGCGCGTCCGGCTGAGCGCCGAGTTCGGGTTCGGCGCCCCGGTCAGGGGTCAATGTGTAGGGGTCGTTGAGCAGGCGGCGGGCTTCGGGGTCCAGCGACGCCTCGCGGGCGAGCTCGGCCATCGACGCCACCGTGCCGCCGGACACCCCGCCGGCAAAGGTGCGTACGACGTAGTTGGTGTCCCCGAGCGCGCCGGCGCCGTCGCGTCCGGCCTGCCGGTGCAGCGCGAACACGGTCAGATCCGACGGGATCGAGTCGAAGCCGCACGCGTGCACGATCCGCGCGCCGGTGTCGGCGGCCTGTTTGTGGTGCAGGTCGATGCACCGGCGCACGAACAGGGTCTCACCGGTGAGGTCGGCGTAGTCGGTGCCCGCCGCCGCGCACGCCGCGACCAGCGGCAGGCCGTACCGCAGGTACGGGCCCACGGTGGTGACCACCACCCGGGTGCTGGCCGCGAGTTCGTTCAGTTTCGACGGCGAAGACGCGTCGGCGACGATCAGCGGCCAGTCCTGGGCCGCTTCGCCCAGCGAGTCCCGGACCGCCAGCAGGCGATCTGCCGAACGGCCGGCCAGCGCGATGCGGGCACCGGTACCGGCGGTGGCGAGGTACTGCGCGGTCAGCTTCCCGACGAAGCCGGTGGCCCCGTAGACCACGATGTCGTGCTGACGGTCGTGTGCGGCGTCTGCGCTCATGCCCGCTGACGCTACCCGAGCGTTTCCGGCAGCTCGGTGTCCTGTCCGAGCACGTGGCGGGCCAGGAACGCCAGCACCACCTGGTACCAGATTTTCGCGTGCGGCGGGCTCAGCACCCAATGGTTCTCCGACGGGAAGTACAGGAACCGGTGCACCGTGCTGCCGTCGTCGGCGGCGGGCCTCGCCGACCTGCTCAGCAGCTCATACCAGAGCCGCAGCGCCTCCCCGATCGGCACCCGGTAATCCTTGTCCCCGTGGATGACCAGCATGGGGGTGGCGATCTCGGAGACGAAGAGGTGCGGTGAGTTGGCCCTGGTCATCTCCGGCGTCATCTCCCTGGCCCACCAGTAGGCGCCGTCGGTGGTCGCACCGAACTGGTCGAGGGCCCACAGACTGGCGTGGGTGACGATCGCCGAGAACCGGTCGGTGTGCCCGGCGATCCAGTTGGCCATGTACCCGCCGAACGAGCCGCCCATCGCCGCGGAGCGGGTGGCGTCCATCCTCGGGTGCGCGCACGCCGCGTCGGTCGCGGCCATCAGGTCCGTATACGGCGCGAATCCCCATGCCCCCCAGCCCCGTTGGATGAAGTGCTGGCCATACCCGGTGGACAGGGCCGGGTCCGGGAGCAGCACGGCATAGCCCTGGGCCGCCATCAGCCACGGGTTCCAGCGCCAGTGCCAGGCGTTCCAGCTTGCCAGTGGTCCGCCGTGAATCCACAGCAGCAGCGGGGCGGGCTCGTCACCATCGGGAAGGACCAGCCAGGACCGCACGGTCTGGCCGTCCTCGGCCGTGGCGGCCACCTCCGTCAGCGCGCCGGGCAGTTCCGGAAACGGAACGCAGTCGAGAACGGTGACCGACCCGTCGGCATCGATGCGGACCGGGTGCGGCGGCGTCGTATAGGAACTGCGCAGCGCGAACAGCACACCGCCGGGCGCGGTCCGCACGTCGGTATAGGTGAAGTCGTCGGCCACCAAGCTGCGCACCGCTCCGGTGGCAGGGTCGACGGCGAAGACGGGGCCACGACCGTTGTCGCCGGCGGTGACGATCACCGCCGAGCCGTCCGCCGACCAGGTGACCGACGTCGGCCAGCGGTCCCAGTCGGCGGTGAGCTCGACCGGTTCTTCGCCGAACCGCAACACACACAACGTAATTCGTGGAGCCTGTCGAGGTGTGGAGATCGTCTCCCGCGTGTAGGCCACCGATCGGCCATCCGGCGAAATGGCCGGGTTTCCGAGGTCGGCACGCCGATCGTCGACCACCGTGGTCCGTTGCGCTGTCGCGATGTCGACCCGGACCAGCACGGTGCGCAGCGCCGCTCCCGGCGCCGGGTCCTGCCACGTCGTCACGAGGAACGTGCCGTCGCGGCTGAGGTCGACGTGCGCGTCACGCAGCGCGCGGTCCGGCGCGGGCGTCAGGTCGCGTGCCGCGCCGCCGGTGAGGTCGAAGACGTGGGTCTGTTCGGGGCCGAGGTCGTGGTCCCAGTACCGCACCGGATAGCCGGTGTGCAGCACCGCCGAGATTTTGTTGTCCTTGCGCAGGTTCCGCAGCCGCTGGTCGGTGTCGGTGTCGGCGGCGGAGGCGAGCATGGTGGAGGTGACCACCATGGTGGCCGCTGCGTCCGCCGCCCGCACACTGTCGATGCCGCCGGGCAGTGTCGCCACTTCATGTGCCTCGCCGCCGACGGCGGGCAGCCGCCACAGTGCCTTGCCGGCAGGCTTGTCGTCGCCCTCGCCGGGCCGGGTCGCCAGGAACAGCAGGTCACCGTCGGCGGTGAACTCCGGCGCGGACTCCCCCTTGGCGCCGTAGGTCAGGCGCCGCGCCGGCCGCCCGCCGGTCGGGTCGAGTTCCCACAGCGCAGTGACGAATTCGGTGCGCTTGTCGTCGAGTTCGGCCACCGTCGTCACGACGCGGGAACCGTCCGGCGAGACCGCCAGAGCGGCCACCCGCGGCAGCGCCAGGAATCGGTCGAGGTCGTGAAAGACAGTGGACGGGGTCGCAGCGGGGAGATTCGGAGCAGAAGGCATACGGATTTCGTAACATACTGCCGTACAGGACTTCACGTGGAATTAACACACCTTGACCGGTGGGACACATTCCCACGGTTAGCGTCAAGCGTCGTACACCATCAGTACCTCGAGAACACTACGAATAAACCGTGTTCCGGGAAACCACCCCAACAGACCCGGCGGAGGTCCCATTGACACCCGAAGTCGAGGACGCCTTGGCGTCCATGGCCGCAGTCAACAACGAGTTCTTCTATTGGATGTCGATCGCGTTGATGATGCTCATCCACGCCGGCTTCCTCGCCTACGAGGTCGGCGCCTCGCGGTCGAAGAACGTGCTCGCCACGGCGATGAAGAACCTTCTGGCGCTGGCGACGATCGTCGCGTCGTTCTTCTTCGTCGGCTGGTTCCTCTACAACGCGATGCCCAGCGGCTTCATCGAGTTCAACGACGCGGCCAAGGCCGCGCTGCCGTGGGGCGACAACATGGGCCCGAACGTCGCGGACCCGGCCAGCGGCATCTTCTGGGGGGCGTTCGCGCTGTTCGCCGCCACCACCGGTTCGATCATGTCCGGCGCTGTGCTGGAACGCATCCGGACCAGTGGGTTCCTGGTTCTGACCGTGCTCGTGGGGTCGGTGACCTGGATCATCGGGGCGGCGTGGGGCTGGCACGGCGCCGGTTGGATGCTGACCAAACTGGGCTTTCACGACGTCGGCGCCGCCGGTTGCGTGCACATGATCGCCGGCTTCGCGACCCTGGGCATCCTGATCAACCTCGGCCCGCGCATCGGACGGTTCCTGCCGGACGGCAAGGCCATGACGATTCGCCCGCACAACCTGCCGCTGACCATGCTGGGCCTGATGTTGATCTTCACCGGCTTCTTCGGCTTCCTGATGGGCTGTGTCATCTACGCCGGCGACGGGTTCAGCACGATCTATGCCAGCCCGACCACGTTGAGCGCGTTCGCCTTCAACACGCTGATGGGTCTGGCCGGCGGCATCATCGGGGCCTACATGACCTCGCGCGGTGAACCGTTCTGGACGATCTCGGGTGGGCTGGCCGGCATCATCGGGGTCGCGTCCGGCATGGACCTCTATCACCCCGCGTTGGCGTTCGTGCTCGCGCTGGGCGCCGGTGCGTTGATCCCTTACATCGGAAAGCTGTTGGAGAAGTTCAAGATCGACGACGTGGTCGGCGCCGTGGCGGTGCACGGCGGGGTCGGACTGTATTCGGTGCTGATGGCCGGTGTGTTCCTGGCGGGCTACCCGAACACCGACGGCAACCCGTCGATCTCGCTGTGGGGCCAGGCGGTCGGTGCGGTGGTGTTCGCGGCGCTCGGCTTCATCCCCACCTACCTCGTCTCGCTGGGGCTGAAGAAGGTTGGCCTGCTGCGGATTCCGAAGGAGGTCGAGGAACAGGGTCTGGACCTCAGCGAGGTGCCCGCGACGCCGTACCCGGAGGGCATCCCGGTGACGGTCATGCCCGTCAACGGCGGCAAGGCCCTCATCGGTGCAGTGGAGGTGAAGTAGATGTTCAGCCCGATCGACAGCTATGAGGACGCCGGGGTGGTGTTCACGTTCGGCGGCTACTCCGTGGGAGTCTGGCTGTGCTTCCTGCTGGCGGTGATGTTGTTCGTCGGGTTCTTCGTTCGGATGATCCAGCACGAGAACAAGGCGTACAACGCGATCATCGAACATCAACCGGTGGAGCCGGGACCGGCGGCCGAAGGAGAACCGACCCCCTACTGAGCGCCGCAATGCGCGTGCGGTCACCGGCCGCTCGCGAGCACAGACAGAATCGCCCGAATCCGTTGTGGATTCGGGCGATTCTGCGTCCGCAGGGCGCACGGGGTGCCGCCGTCGGCCGACCTTCAGCCGGCGTTGCGCAGCCACTGCACCGCACGGTCGCGGTAGGCGATGATGCCCTTGTATTCGGCCATGTCCGCGGGCAGGTCGGCCAGCACCGCCGCGGTGGCCTGCCGCCACGGGTCGAATGCGACCAGGTCGGCCAGCGGGAGCAGATAGGTACGGATCAGGAAACAGACCGATCCCGACTCCGGCAGGCGGATCAGATGCTGCACCTCGACGCGCAGGTGCACCAGACGTCCGAACTGCTCGTCAGGGACGGTCTGGATCGTGGTCCGGTCCGGGCCCCACTCGTGGTAGCGCTCGGTCGAAACGTCGAGGCGGCGACCGACGGTCAACGTCCAGTTGGTGCGCCGATAGGTCTCCCCGGGCTGCAACCGCATCAGGAACTCCCGGGCGCGGGTGATCACGCCCGTTGCACGCAACCGCGGTACAGGTCCGTGGATCTCCAGGAACGTCATGCCCACGTCGAACCCGAACGACCAGTCGGCGGCGAAGGTCACCACGCCGGCATCGCCGAACAGATCCCCGTCGCGCTGGTCGAGCAGCACGATGTCCTCCTGGACCTGCGCGGCGATGTAGGCCAGCGGCTCGGCGGGCAGGGTCGCGTCGTCACCGACGACGAAATCCTGCACCAGGCCCAGCCGGTCGTTGCGCCAGCCCCACCCGGCGCCGTGCCGTTGCACGGACATGACATCCGGGTACGCCGCCGCCATCTCACGCATCAATGTCAGCATCGCATCCCAGCACGCCGGCCGCATGTGCGCCAGCACCGCGTACCTGCTCGGATCGGCAGCCAGAATCGTTGCGCGCTCAGCCAGTTCGCGCTCGTATTCGCTGTCGATGTCGACCACCCGCTCCCCCCACCCTCCGGCCGGGGTCGGCACCACCGCACCTGCCGGCTCCACATTGGTGCTGTACCGATACTGGTCGGTGGCGAACGGGAACGGGAACGTCGCGATAAGGTCGGGCGCCGAGATCACAGCGCCAACTCCAGGCTCTGGCCCCGGGCCCGGGACACACAGGCCATCATCGAATCCCCCGCATTCTTCTCGTCGTCGGTCAGGTACAGGTCGCGGTGCTCGATGACCCCGCCCGACACCGGAATTCGACACTCTCCGCACACGCCCCGGCGGCAGAGGTTGGGCACTTCGATCCCGCGTCCTTCGAGCGCGTCGAGCAACGAAACACCGGCATCGACGGTGAACTCCTCCGCGTCGGAGGACAGCCGCACCGCGAACGGTTCGCCCGGATCGAGTGCGTCGATTCCGAAGTGCTCGACGTGGATACGGCTGGCCGGCCACCCTAGTTCGACCGCGGAGGCCGTGACGACGTCGATGAAACCGGCCGGGCCACACACGTAAAGGTGCGTTCCGAGCGGCTGATCGGCCAGGCTCGCGGTCAACTCGGCGACGAGATCGGCACGGCGGGTGTGGATCGACACGTGCTCGGTGAGCTCGCGGACGAGATCGGCGTAGACGCCCCGGCCGCGACGGTGGATGTAGAGCAGTCGCGCATCGCGACCCCACAATCGAGCGCTGCGCAGATGCGAGACCATAGGCGTGATGCCGATCCCCGCCGCTACCAACAGATGTCGGCGGGCCCGCAGGATCGGGGGGAACGCGCTGCGTGGCGGACGGGCTAGCACCGTGTCACCCGGGGTGAGCTCGTCATGGATCCAGCGTGAACCGCTCGGAGCACCGTCGCGACCTGCCCGCAACACCGAGATCACATAGGCCGCAGGTGCGGTGGCCTCGCCGGTCAGCGAGTAGGCGTTGACCGGCGACCCCGGTCCTGCGCACTCCACGACGAGGTGACTGCCGGGAGTGAACGACGGCAGCGCACCCCCGTCGGGGTCGACCAGTGTCAGGGTCCGGATACCGTCGAAGGTGTCGTCGACCGCGGCGACGGCGAGCCTGCGCATGTTCACGACGCCACCTGCTGCTCGGCGTCGGCCATGTACCCCAGGTGGGCACCCTGCAGCCTCGAAACATGGTAGTGCACAACTATATTGCGCGCACACCCGGCGCACACCAGGACGTCCTCCAGAGCCACGGAGGCGGTGGTGACCGTCCGGCAGTGCACGCAACGCACCGCGCGCCGGGCTACCTCGGTCGAGCCGACGGTCATCTCGTCGTCGGCGACACCGGCCGCGAGGGCCTCGGCCCGCACCTTGAGACAGGCACTCGCCGGACCGGCGATCATCAGGCGCCACCCCACCCGGGCGTCGGCGAGATCCCGGCGCAGCGCCGTACACGCCGACTCGCCGTCGTCACCGTCAGGCGTCGGATGCAGACGGACCTCGGATTGGGCTGACACAGCGGCGATCTCAGCGCTCCAGCGCTGAGCGACCTGCATCCCGGCGGCGCCGATCGCGATGATCGTCCAGCACCGACCGGAGAGGTCGGCGGCCGGTTGGGTCGGCCGCACCGCCCATTCGGGCACACTGGTCAGCTCGAGCGCAGGTCTCATGACACCCTCCGGTATACCGACGGTTGACGGGGTTGCCGTTCAGGAAACCAGCGGTGCGTTTCGGCCGTGTGACCGCGCTGTCTCGTCCACTTGACGCATATCGCTAGGGTCGGTGCATGTCGGGGCACACCATCGTGATCGGCGCCGGAATCGCCGGTCTCGCGGCGGCCGTCGCGCTGCGGCACTGCGGGCACGACGTGACGGTGCTGGAACAACGCACCGACGTGAGTTCGGGCGCGGGCATCAGCATCTGGCCGAACGCGCTGGCCGCACTGGACCGCATCGGCCTCGGGGAGGACGTCAGGCGCGCCGGCGGACGCGTGACCGCCGGCGCGATCCGCTGGCGCGACGGCTCGTGGCTGCGCCGCCCCTCGGCGCAGCGGATCGTCACCGCGCTCGGTGAGCCCCTGGTCGTCGTGCGACGGTCGGCGCTGACCGACATTCTTGTGAACAGCTTGCCCCCGGGGACCGTGCGGACCGGGACGGCGGTGACGGGGGTGTCGATCGCCGAGTCCTCGGTGCAGCTCACCTTGTCAGACGGCGGCGTCCGCGACGCCGACGCGGTGGTTGGCGCCGACGGGGTGAACTCGACGCTGGCGCGCACGCTCAACGGCCCGCTGCGCAGCCGATACGTCGGGTACACCGCATGGCGAGGCGTCGCGGCATACCGGCTGGATCCGGCGCTGGCCGGCGAGACCATGGCGGCGGGCACCGAGGTCGGACATGTCCCGCTCGGCCCCGACCACACTTACTGGTTCGCCACCGAACGCGCCCCCGAGGGCAGCAGAGCCCCGGGCGGCGAACATGCCTACCTGAGCGCGAAGCTGTCCGGATGGGCTGATCCGATCCCGGCGCTGCTGGCGGCGACGGATCCGGCCGACCTTCTGCGCAACGACCTCTACGACCGCGCCCAACCCGACCACTGGTCTCGCGGCCCGACCGTGATCATCGGCGACGCCGCCCATCCGATGCGACCGCACCTGGGACAGGGCGGCTGTCAGGGCCTGGAGGACGCGGCGATCCTGGCGAGGTTCGTCGAGTTGTGCCCCGACCTGCCGACCGCGTTCGCGAAATTCGCGGTGTTTCGCAAGAAGCGGGTGCGCCCGCTGGTGCGTGAATCCGCCGCGATCGGCCGCATCGTCAATCTGCGGCCGGCGGCGCTCAGCGGCCTCGCCAGCCGGGCGAGCACGCTGATCCCGGAGTGGGCGGTGACGCGCCACCTGGCCTCGATCGCAGCCGGTGCCGCCTTTGTCCTGCCCACTGTCCGCGACGCGGCCGGCTGACCGCCGGGTCGTGCTCGGCGCGGCTCTCCGGTCAGCGCGCCGAGCGCGGCGTGAACAGCGCGGTGCACATCTTGCGGAGGTCCAGCACGCCGCCGAAGACCGAGGTGGGCATCGTGGCGCAGCCGTTGGCCCTGCCCGTGGTGGTCGAAGGGACCGTGGCCGGTGCCGCCGGAGCCGGGTTGCCCCAGACCTGGGCGGCCATGCCCTTGGCGCCGCACTTCGGCCAGGCCTTCAGGCCCTGGGTGCGCAGCACGTTCTCGGCGACGCGGATCTGCTCGTGCCGGGAAGCGCTGGCCGGGTTGCCCACGCCGCCGTTGGCCGACCAGGTGGCCTGCTTGAACTGCAGTCCGCCGAAGTGTCCGTTGCCGGTGTTGATGGCCCAGTTTCCGCCCGACTCGCACTTCGCGATCGCATCCCAGTTGACGGAGTCGGCGTGGGCGGTGGCGGTGGTGCCGTCCAGTGCCATCGGCACGACGGCCAGGGCTCCGGAGATCGCGGCGGCCATCAGGCCCTTGTTGACTGCGGTACGAACGTTCATCTCTGCGGTCCTTCCCCGACCGTTTGTGACTCAAGGCCCGCAGTGAAGTGGTGGAGCTTTCACGACGCGGTTACCTGCACTGTCGAGTGATGCGCATCACCTGTTAGCGAAGAGACGAAAGTTTTAACAGTTACTTATCTGACGTAAGAGGCGTCTGAGAAGGACGGCGCCAGAGGGGCAGAAGAAACGAGAAGCGGTGCCGACGGGGTCGGCACCGCTTCTTGGTCGCGTTCGTCGGCGGTCAGCCGCGCCCGCCGCAGGTCGGCCACGCACCGATGCCCTGGCTCTGCAGGACGTTGTTGGCGACGCGGATCTGCTCCTCGCGGCTGGCCTGGTGCGGGGCACCCGAGCCGCCGTTGGACTGCCACGTGCTCATGGTGAACTGCAGGCCGCCGTAGTAACCGTTTCCGGTGTTGATCGACCAGTTGCCGCCGGACTCGCAGGCAGCCACAGCGTCCCAGTTGACGCCGTCCGCATTCGCGGTGCCGGCCGCCAAGCCAGTGACGGCAGCCATCGGCGCGATGGCGAGCGCCCCGGCAAAAGCGGCCAGCCCAAACGTCTTGCGGATGTTCTTCAAGATTTGTCCTTTCGCCGAGCGCGCGCCAAGGACGCCCATGGACACGCGGTGTCACACGGGCGTGATGCCTGCACAGCAGGCGGTGATTTGGGTTGCGCCGTCTCGGTCAGGCACAACAGGGGAGGTCACCTGGAGACCTCGCCGGATCGGAAAACCCGACGGCCCGGACGACCGACTCGGCCGCCCCGGCCCCACTCACACGCTGGTTCGTGGTTTTGAGTTATTTGCTCCGTAAGAAGCTGTTTGGGACCGTACAAAGCGATCCGGCCAAAGTCATATCGCCGGAGAACGTGTCGCACGCAGATCACGGAATGATCACGACGGGGAGCGTTCGCCGTCCGTGCAGGTCAGATGGATGTTTGACGCAGGGGTCAGGACAGACCGCCAGTCCGGCGAAAGTGAGTCAAATCACCGGCTTTTTGTGAGCTGGACCACTTGCGTCGCGGACCGCAGACCGCTCAGAGTCGCCGCATCGCACGCAAGAAGCCTTGATCGGCTTGTCGATGCGCCCGTCGCGGGCGAGTCGGTTCGCTGGCCCGGGGCGATCACCGCTTCCTTGCCATCATCGAATTCCCTTTTCCTGCAACTGATTTCGATGGTCGTCAGTGAACCACCGCAACCCGGCGCGCAACCCGTCCCAGACGAATCCTCTTCCAAATCAGCCGTTTTCGCCGCGAAACGACAGCGGTCGACGGACGGCCGGAGCACCGCCCGGTCGCCAAATCGGGGCGCCGGGAACGAATACGGGAACCGTCTCCAATTTCGGCGAACCAGTTCAATCGCGCTTGTCAGGGTGAAAAGCGCTCGAATTGACCGCTTTTCAGCCCCGCAGATACTGAAACTTGTTGGAGCGCAACATGACAAAGGGGCCGACGGCCGGCCATGCCGTCACACCCGACCATCCTGACAGCTGTCAAACATTACGACAGTAAATACGAGGAATTGGCCGATTTCGGGCAAGGAATTAGCGATAGTCATTGTCAAAGGAATCAATGGGAATTTGCTGGGACAATCGCGGCGGTACGACTGCTGCCAGCTCGTCTGCTGTGTTGACGTTGGCCAGGGACGGCTGGGGCGGCAGGACGATCCGCTGCGTGTCGACCGCATCCACCAGCGACCGCATGCTGCGCTCCCCAGCCGCGAGCAGCTCCGAGACCACGGTGTGCAGGGCCGTGCGGTAGATACCCGCGAGGTAGTGGTCGCGCCCGTCCCACGGGAGCACCACGTCCGCATCCAACCGGCCCGCGGGGGCGGCGAGGACATCGATCACCTCGGAGGTCAGCGCCGGCATGTCGACCGCACACAGGAACGCGTGCGCGCGGCCTGCTTCGGCGGCGGCACGCAGACCCCGGCCGGTCGCCAGCAGCGGCCCCACACCGCGGATCTCGTCGCGCAGCACGACGGCATCCAGGTCGGGCAGCGCCTGACCGGGTGCGGCGACCACGAAGACCGGATCGCAGCGTTCACGCACCACGGCGACCACGCGCTCGATAAGGGTGACGGGCCCCGAGGGTCCGTCGACGGTCAACGTGGCCTTGTCCCGACCCATCCGCCGGGAGGCTCCCCCGGCGAGTACGACAGCAGCCAACGGCAGCGGTGACGTCACACCGGTGACGTTAGCGCAGCTACCTAGGCTGGGTCAGCCAGTCGGATCAGTCGACTGTCCAGGTGTCTTTACCGCGCAGCAGCGACTGCAGGGCAGCGGTGTCGTGCGCCCTGGTCTCGCGCGCGGTGGCCAGCTGCTGACGGGCCGCGTCGTCGTAGGTCGGCTTGCTGACCTGACGGAAGATCCCCATGACCATGTGGTCGAGGTTCTGCTCGGACAGCCGCGACAGCGCGAACGCGTACGCCGGATCCTCGACCGTCGCGTCGTGGACCACGATCTCGTCGGCCGACACGTCGGCGGTCTTGGCGACCTCCAGCCCGTATCCGGACTTGACCACGCAGTACTCACTGTCAGGACCGAAGGTGATCGGCTGTCCGTGGGTGACGTTGATCAGCCGCTCCTCGGCGCCTTCCTTGCGCAGCGCGTCGAACGAGCCGTCGTTGAAGATCGGGCAGTCCTGCATGATCTCCACCAGCGCCGCACCGCGGTGCTGGGCGGCGCCGCGAAGCACCTCGGACAGTCCTTTGCGGTCCGAGTCCAGTGCGCGGCCGACGAAGGTCGCCTCGGCGCCGAGCGCCAGGGAGACCGGGTTGAACGGGTAGTCCAGCGAGCCCATCGGCGTCGACTTGGTGACCTTGCCGGTCTCCGAGGTCGGCGAGTACTGCCCCTTGGTCAGACCGTAGATCCGGTTGTTGAACAGCAGGATCGTGATGTTGATGTTGCGGCGCAGCGCGTGGATGAGGTGGTTGCCGCCGATCGACAGCGCGTCTCCGTCACCGGTGACCACCCACACCGAGAGGTCTTCGCGCGCGAGCGCGAGGCCGGTGGCGATGGTGGGTGCGCGACCGTGGATCGAGTGGAAACCGTAGGTCTCCAGGTAGTACGGGAACCGGCTGGAGCAGCCGATGCCGCTGACGAACGCGATGTTCTCGCGACGCAGACCCAGCTCGGGCAGGAAGTTGCGGATCGTGTTGAGAATGACGTAATCGCCGCAACCGGGGCACCAGCGGACCTCCTGGTCGCTGGTGAAGTCCTTGGCCTTCTGCGGCTGGTCGGTCGTCGGGACCAGGCTGGTCTTGGTCAGGCCAGACGGGGTCAGCCCCAGGTCACTGCCGATCAGGTCGGTCATTTCGGCTCCTCGCGCAAGCGCTCGTCGGTCATGCGTTCGCTCCCACACCAGTCGCGTCGGTCGCCGGGGCCTCGATGGTGGCCGCGGCCAGCCGCGCGAACTTGGCCTTCTCGATTTCCTTGTCGCCGAGCGTTCCCTCCAGCGCGGCGTCGATGATGCCCTCCACCTCGTCGGCGAGGAACGCCATCCCTTCCACCTTGGTCACCGACTGTACGTCGACCAGATACTTCCCACGCAGCAGCAACGCGAGCTGACCGAGGTTCATCTCCGGGACGACCACCCTGGCGTAGCGGTTGAGCACCTCGCCCAGGTTCGCGGGGAACGGGTTGAGGTGCCGCAGCTGCGCGTGCGCGACCCTGATGCCGTTGCGGCGTGCGCGCCGGCAGGCCTCACCGATCGGGCCGTAGCTGCTGCCCCAGCCCAGCATCAGCAGCTCGGCATCGCCGGTCGGATCGTCGACCTCGAGGTCGGGCACCGCGATCCCGGCGATCTTCTCGTTGCGCAGGCGGACCATCAGGTCGTGGTTCTTGGGCTCGTACGAAATGTTGCCCGAGCCGTTGGCCGATTCCAGGCCACCGATCCGGTGCGCCAGCCCGGGAGTGCCGGGGACCGCGAACTGGCGGGCCAGCGTCTCGGGATCGCGGGCGTACGGCTGGAAGGGCTCACCTTCCTTGGCGAAGGTGTGCTCGATCTTGTCGTAGGAGGACACGTCCGGGATCCGCCACGGCTCCGAGCCGTTGGCGATCGCACCGTCGGACAGGATCATCACCGGGGTGTGGTAGTCGATCGCGATCCGCGCGGCCTCCACGGCAATGTCGAAGCAGTCCGACGGCGAACGCGGGGCCAGCACGGCCACCGGCGACTCGCCGTTGCGGCCGAACATCGCCTGCAGCAGGTCGGCCTGTTCGGTCTTGGTGGGCAGACCCGTCGAAGGCCCGCCGCGCTGGACGTCGATGACGATCAGCGGCAGCTCGGTCATCACGGCCAGGCCGATCGCCTCGGACTTCAACGAGACGCCGGGCCCTGACGTGCTCGTGACACCGAGCGCGCCCCCGTATGACGCGCCGATGGCCGCGCCGATACCGGCGATCTCGTCCTCGGCCTGGAACGTCAGCACGTTGAAGTTCTTGTGCTTGGACAGCTCGTGGAGGATGTCCGAGGCCGGGGTGATCGGGTATGTGCCGAGCACGATCTGCAGGTCGGCGAGGTGCCCAGCGGAAATCAAGCCGTACGCCAGCGCGGTGTTGCCGGAGATCTGCCGGTATTCGCCGGTCTTGAGCTTGGCCGGGGAGACCTCGTAGGTGGTGCCGAACGCCTCGGTGGTCTCGCCGTAGTTCCACCCTGCCTTGAGCGCCAGCACGTTGGCCTCGGCGACATCGGGCTTACGGGCGAACTTCTCCCGGATGAAGGCCTCGCTGTGCTCCAGTTCGCGGCCGTACATCCACGACAGCAGCCCGAGCGCGAACATGTTCTTGGCGCGCTGGCCGTCCTTCTTGGTGGCGCCGATGGATTCGACCGCGCCGAGCGTCAGGGTCGTCATCGGGACCGCCTGCACGACATAGTCCGAGAGTTCGTCGCTCTCCAGCGGGTTGGCGTCGTAGCCGACCTTGGCGAGGTTGCGCTTGGTGAACTCGTCGGAGTTCGCGATGATCAGGCCGCCCCGGGGCAGGTCCGACACGTTGGCCTTGAGCGCGGCGGGGTTCATCGCGACCAGCACATCGGGACGGTCACCGGCGGTGAGGATGTCATAGTCGGCGATCTGGATCTGGAACGACGACACGCCGGGCAGGGTGCCCTGAGGGGCGCGGATCTCGGCCGGGTAGTTCGGCTGGGTGGCCAGGTCGTTGCCGAAGAGCGCGGCCTCGGAGGTGAACCGGTCGCCGGTGAGCTGCATTCCGTCACCGGAGTCGCCGGCGAACCGGATGACGACTTTTTCCAGCTTCTGCCGAGGCGTTGCGGCCGCGTTGCCGTTCTCTCCCACTCGCCTGCCTTCCATGAGCTGCCCGGTGCTGTCAGGGCCACATCTGGCGAATACCCACCGAGTCGCAGTCGACGCAACGCGCCGCGAATGGGTGTCCACCACAATTTGGTGTCACTAGCAGTACCGATTATTGCACTTCTCTTAGGCCGTCCTATACCAGCCGACGCGGCGACGTTTCGGGGCCGCCTCACCGAACGCACAGTTCAGCGCGTCGCCCGCAGTCACGATGAGACAAAATTGTGTTGTTCGTCACGTTTACAAGACACCTCGGCGCGACGCCGTTTTCTTAGAAACGGTTACCCATCAGTAGCTGCCAGCTAGCACCTGCGACCTTGGGGTCAGTGATGGACGGGCACGTTGTAGGGCGTCACCACCTGGATCGGCACCGGCCGCACGGGCTCCGCCGGCAAAGCGCCCTGCTCCTGCAGGATCAGGCGTAGCGCGAGGCGGGCGTCGGCACGCAGATCGTTGTGCAGCACCGCCGAGATCCGGCCATCACGCAGCAGCCGCCGATTGTCGGCGTCCAGGTCGTGCGCGATGAACACCCTGCACTCCCGCTCGAGTTTCTCGAACGCCGCGACCGTCGCCACGTTGCCGCCACCGACCGAGTAGACCGCCCGCACGCCGGGGTTGGCCTTGAGCGCCTCGAGCACCAGACGCTCATTGGTGGCGTCGATGCCGTCGCTGTCACTGACCTCGACGATCGCGCGTCCCGACGGGCGCAGCGCCGAACGGAACCCGACCTCCCGCTCGCCTTCCCCGCGGAACACCGTGCGACTCAGGGTGATCAGCACATCGGACGGTGCGTCCCCGAGCCACTGCTGCATCAGGTAGGCCGCCGTGACGCCGGCGCCGTGGTTGTCGATGCCCACATAGCCGCACCGCGCACTCGACGGCACATCGGTCGTGTAGGTCACCACCGGGACCCCGGACTCGACGAGCCGGTCGACGGCCTCGGCCACCGCGGAATCGTCGGGCGCCTTGAGCACCACCCCGTGGCTGCCCCGGATCCTGTCCAGCGCCTCCACCGTCTGCGCAGGGGAACCGGACTCCCACAGATGAAACCGGGCCCGCATCATCGCCGGTGCGAACGCGGGCAGTTCGGCCTCCACGGCCGCACGAAATGCGTCGGAGAACCGCTGCGGGGTCTGCATGACCACATCGACCAGATAACGCCGGCCGTTGAGCCGCAGCTGGGCCCGCTGCTTGTCCAGGTCGGCGATCGCCTGCCTCACCTCGGCCACGGTGTTCTCGCGGACCCCCGGCCGGTTGTGCAGCACGCGGTCCACGGTCGCCTCGCTGAGCCCGGCCTGCTGCGCGATCTCGCGCACCTTGTACCTGTGCGGCACGTGGCTCTCCTCTCCCGCGCAGTGGCCGCCGGCCGGCCGCGACCGCTGAGGTGTTTTTGATGGATTCATGCCGTTGATTGCGGTGCTGATCACAGCAAGACTAGGCGGCGTGGCAGCACCGCTCAACACCGCGCCCAGCCCGTGGCTGGATGACTCTGACCTCGACCTCGACGAATTTCGCCGCCAGGTCGAGCGCGACACCGACCTCAGCGTTTACCCGCACGCCCGCGAGGTACGCGACAACGTGCTCGTCTACTCCGCGCCGGCGATGGCCCGCACGACCGACCGACGCGCGTTGCAGGCCGAGCTGATCCGGGCGCTGGCCGACGGCCCCGGCGTCGTGGTGTTCACCGAGGCCTTCGACACCGACGTCGTGGACCGCACCAACGACGCGTTCTTCGCGCTCATCGAGGCCCAGCGCGCGGCTGGCCTCGCCGCTGGGGACCACTTCGGTGCGCCCGGCGCGAACGACCGCATCTGGAACGCCGCGCAGAAGCTGGCGCTGCACGACCCGCAGGTGTTCGCCGACTACTACGCCAACGACGCCCTCGCGGTCGTCTGCCAGGCCTGGCTGGGGCCGCGCTACCAGGTCACCTCACAGGTCAACGTCGTCAATCCGGGCGGCAAAGCCCAGGTGCCGCACCGGGATTACCACCTCGGCTTCGTTCCCGAGCAGCACCTGTCCGCCTATCCGGCGCACATCCACCGCACGTCCCCGACGCTGACGCTGCAGGGCGCCGTCGCGCACTGCGACATGCCCGTCGAGAGCGGGCCGACCATGCTGCTGCCCCATTCGCAGCGCTTCACCGGCGGCTACCTCGCGTTCAACCGGCCCGCGTTCATCGACTACTTCGCCGCGCATCACGTCCAGCTGCCGCTGCGCACCGGCGACGCGGTGTTCTTCAATCCGGCGCTGTATCACGGTGCGGGCACCAACGTCTCGGCCGACATCCGCCGCATCGCGAACCTGATGCAGATCAGCTCACCGTTCGGCCGGGCCATGGAGGCGCTGGACCGCACCGCGATGGTGCGCGCCGTCTATCCCGCCCTGTTGGCCATGCAAGCCGCCGGCCGGCCGCACCGCGACGTGGAGAACGCCGTGGTGGCCACCGCCGAGGGCTATGCGTTCCCGACCAACCTGGACAGCGACCAACCCATCGGCAGCCTGGCCCCACTGAGCCAGGTCGACACCGTGCTCGACGCACTGGCCGCAAACCTCACCGCGGACGAACTCGACATCGCGCTTCGCGATCACAACGAACGGAGAAACCCATGACCACCCTCGGACTCATCGGCCTCGGCCGGATCGGGGCGTTCCACGCCGAGACGCTGATCAATCTGCCGGAGGTGTCCGGCCTCGTCATCACCGACGAACGGCCCGACGTCGTCAGCGAGGTGGCCGCCAAATACGGTGCCACGCCGGTGGAATCGGTCGAGAAGCTGTTGTCCTCGGGCATCGATGGCGTGGTCGTCGCGGCGGCCACTCCCGCGCACGCGGAGTTGACTCTGGCCGCCGTCGAGCGCGGGCTGCCGACGTTCTGCGAGAAGCCGATCGCGTCCACCGCCGCCGAGAGCGCCCGCGTCGCCGAGGCGATCACCCGTTCGGGAGTGGCCGTCCAGGTGGGCTATCAGCGCCGATTCGATGCCGCCTTCGCGGCGGTGAAGCAGGCCGTCGACAACGGCACGCTGGGCGCGCTGCACACTGTTCGCAGCACCACGATGGATCCCGCTCCCCCGCCGATGGACTACATCAAGGGTTCCGGCGGCATCTTCCGCGACTGCGCCGTGCACGATTTCGACGTGATCCGCTGGGTCACCGGGCAGAACGTCGTGGAGGTGTACGCCACCGGCAGCGTGCAGGGCGACCCGCTGTTCGCCGAGTACGGCGACGTCGACACCGCCGCCGTGGTGGTGCGGTTCGACGGCGGCGCGTTGGGTGTGGTGTCCGCGGCCCGGTACAACGGCCGCGGCTACGACTGCCGCCTTGAGGTGCATGGCTTCGACGACACCGTCGTCGCGGGCTGGGACCAGGGTGTCCCGGTGCACAACGCCGACCCGTCCTCTGACTTCCCTACCGGTCAGCCGCACCATTTCTTCATGGACCGGTTCACCGAGGCGTTCCGCGCCGAGCTCGGCGCTTTTGTGAAAGTTGTCGAAGGCGGCCCCATTCAGGGCGCCACAGTCAGCGACGCGGTGGAGGTCGCATGGATCGCCGAAGCTGCCACAGAGTCACTGCGCCGGGGTGTTCCGGTGCGCATCGAGGAGGTCAAGGAATGAAGATCGCGGGTGCGCCGATTTCGTGGGGTGTGTGCGAGGTTCCCGGCTGGGGCTATCAGCTCAGCTCCGATCGGGTGCTGACCGAGATGCGCCAGGCAGGTTTGACGGCAACGGAACTGGGGCCGGAGGGCTTCCTGCCCACTGACACCGCCGAACTGGTGCAACTGCTCGACGGTTACGGGCTCGCGTGCGTGGGCGGATTCGTGCCGGTGGTGTTGTACAAGGACGACCACGACCCGGTCGAGGACCTGGCCGGACCGCTGGAGTCGCTGGTCGCCGCGGGCGCGGGAGTTGTCGTACTCGCCGCCGCCACCGGCCTGGACGGCTACGACGAACGCCCCGTCCTCGACGAGACACAGTGGGCGACTCTGCTGTCCAACCTGGATCGGCTGGCCGACGTCGTCGCCGCGCGCGGTTTGACCGCCGTGCTGCATCCGCACGTCGGCACCATGGTGGAGTCGCGCGCGGAGGTCGACCGCGTGCTCGCCGGGTCGCGGATTCCGCTGTGTCTGGACACCGGTCACCTGCTGATCGGGGGCACCGACCCGCTGGCGCTGACCAAAGAGGTGCCCGAACGGATCAGGCACGCCCACCTCAAGGACGTCGACGCCGGCCTGGCGGCCAAGGTGCAGTCCGGTGAGATGACCTACACCCAGGCCGTGGCCGCGGGCATGTACGTCCCGCTGGGCGCCGGCGACGTGGACATCGCCGGCATTGTGAAGACGTTGGAGGACCACGGGTTCGACGGCTGGTACGTGATGGAGCAGGACAACATCCTCGACCGCGAGCCGGACGGGGCCGGACCGCTGGCCGACGTGCTGGCCAGTGTCGAGTACCTGCAGGGCGCGGCTGCCGGCATCTCGTCGTGACGCTGCGGATCGGTATCCTCGGCGCGTCGCGGATCGCCGAATCGGCGATTGTCGAACCCGCCCAGGAGCTGGGGCACCGTCTGGTTGCGGTGGCCGCCCGGGATCCGTTGCGGGCCAAGTCTTTCGCAGACAAGTACGGCGTCGAGCGGGTAGTACCCTCCTACCAGGATGTGGTGACCGACCCGGAGGTCGACGTCATCTACAACCCGCTGGCCAACGCGTTGCACGCGCCCTGGAACATGGCCGCGGTCACGGCAGGCAAACCGGTGCTGACGGAGAAACCGTTCGCCCGAAACCGGGAGGAAGCGGCCCGGGTGGCCGCCGCGGCCGAGGCCGCGGGGGTCACGGTGATGGAGGGCTTCCACTACCTGTTCCACCCCGTCACGCAGCGGGCCTTGGCCTTGGCCGGGGACGGCACCCTCGGCGAACTGAGCCGCATCGAGGTGCGGATGGGCATGCCGACCCCGGCGTCCGGCGACCCGCGCTGGTCGCTGGAGCTCGCCGGTGGCGCACTCATGGACCTGGGTTGCTACGGGCTGCACATCCTGCGCAGATTCGGCACGCCGTCGGTGGTGTCGGCGACGGCGGTGCAACGCAGCCCCGGCGTCGACGAGCGGTTCGACGCGGAGCTGGTGTTCCCGTCCGGGGTGACCGGATTGACGGCCAATTCGATGGTCGACGAAGAGTATTCGTTCACGCTGCGGCTGATCGGCACGCGCGCAGAGGCGTTCGTGCACGACTTCATCAAGCCGCACGGCGACGACAGGCTGACGCTGTGCACCGAGGACGGCACCACCGTCGAAAGCCACGGCACCCGCACGTCGTACACGTATCAGCTCGAGGCGTTCGCCGATCACGTCCGCCACGGCGCCCCACTACCGCTCGACACGGCCGACGCGGTGGCCAACATGGCGCTCATCGACGACGTCTATCGCGCGGCGGGAATGAACCCGCGCTGACCTGCAGCCCCGCCGGCGGATCACTCCTGCTGGGAGGCCCCTGCACCGCGCCGCTCGTGCCAGCGCAGGCGCAACAGCATCAGACCGCGGTGCGCCCGCCAACCCGCTGACAGCGGATCACGCCAAACCGGGGCATGCGCCCGGGGTTCGCCATTGGTCATGACGCCATTGTGCCGTCCGGATCCGTATCGGGCTCGTCGACAGCGGTACCGACATCATGTCGAAACCATGAACCCTCGGTGTCCTGGCAAAATTTTCCGGCCGTAGCGCCGGTTGCGGCCAGGCATGCGCGGTTGGAGCGACAGGTGCGCGAGAGCCCCGGTGCGGGTCGTGGACGATTCCGCGCTGAGGCCGTCCTGGACGTGCGCTGACGCACGACCGGAGGCCCCGCAGACGAATCCGTCCACGGGGCCTGCGATCCGGCGCTGACTCAGTTTTTGGAGGCGCGCAGCTCGTGGGACAGCGCTTCGAGCTCGTCGCCGCCGGCCATCTCCTGGGTGAGGTGCTCCAGGGTGATGTCGTCGTAGGTGCAGTCGAGTTTCTGCCTGCCGCGGTTGAGCAGGACGAAGTGGTCACCCACCATGTGCGCGTGGTGCGGGTTGTGCGTGATGAACACCACGCCGAACCCGGCCTCCTTGGCGGCGGTGATGTACTTCAACACCACCCCGGACTGCTTGACGCCCAACGCGGCGGTGGGCTCGTCGAGGATCAGCACCCGTGCCCCGAAGAACACCGCCCGCGCGATCGCCACACACTGCTTCTGACCACCCGACAGGGAGCCGATCGGGACGTCGACATCCGGTAGGTCGATGCCCATCTTCGACAGCTCGGACAACGTCGTGGCGCGCATCGCGTTGGCGTCCAACGAAAACGGGAACGACTTCTTGCGCAGCTCCTGGCCGAGGAAGAAGTTGCGCCACACCGGCATCAGCGGCACGACGGCCAGGTTCTGGTAGACGGTCGCGATGCCCTTGCCCAACGCCTCGGCCGGTGAGGCGAACTTGGTGGGTGCGCCGTCGACGAGAAGCTCGCCTTCAGTCTGCTGATGCAGTCCGGCGATGATCTTGATCAGCGTGGACTTCCCGGCCCCGTTGTCGCCGAGGATGCCGGTGACCTCACCGGCGTGCACCCGCAGGCAGATGTCCTTGAGCGCGGTGATGTTGCCGTAGGACTTGCCGACGTTCTTCAGCTCGACCAGAGGCGCCTTGCCACCGGATTGCGCGTCGCTGCTTGGCTTTTCGACAGAGATAGTCATCGAATCACTTCTTTGCTGCGTAGTTGCGGAAGGCGTTGTTGGCGATCACCGCGAATAGCAGCATCGCGCCCAGGAAAAACTTGAACCAGTCGGGGTCCCAGCCCGCGTACACGATGCCCTGGTTGGTCATGCCGAAGATGAACGCACCGATGGCCGCACCGATAGCGGTGCCGTACCCACCGGTCAGCAGGCATCCGCCGATGACCGCGGCGATGATGTAGAAGAACTCGTTGCCGATGCCCTGGCCCGACTGCACCGTGTTGAACGCGAACAGTAGGTGCATGCCGACGAACCAGGCGCAGAACCCGACGAACATGAACAGCCCGATCTTGACCTTGGTGACCGGAACACCCACGGCGCGGGCACTGTCCTTGTCACCGCCGACCGCGAAGATCCAGTTGCCGATCTTGGTCTTGAACAGCACCCATGTCGCGATCGCGGTGAACACCAGCCACCACACCACGGTGATCCGGATGCTGACCCCGAACAGCGTGAACGACGACGCGAACACCTTCTGCGCCGAGTCCCAACCCTGCATGTCGCTGACGCTCTGAGTGGCGACCTGCCCGGCCACCAGCTTGGTGACCGCGAGGTTGATGCCGGCGAGCATGAAGAAGGTGCTCAAGGTGATCAGGAAGCTCGGAATCTTGGTCTTCATCACCAGGAAGCCGTTGAAGAAGCCGACGGCCAGCGCCAGGATCAGCGAAAGCAGCGCGCCCACCCACAGATTCAGGTGCAGGTTGTAGGCGAGCATCGACGCGGCCAGCGAGCTGAATGTGACGGCCACGCCGGCCGACAGGTCGAACTCACCGCCGATCATGAGCACCGCGACGCCGCAAGCCATGATGCCGATCGTGGAGCTGGCGTACAGAACCGTGGCCAGCGACGACGCCTCCCGGAACGGTTCCGCGACGATCAGGAAGAAGACGAAGATCCCGATGGCACCGATGCCCGCGCCCATCTCGGGCCGGATCAGGATGCGTTGCAGCCGGTTTCGTTCCTTGACGCGTTCGTCGCGCACCACCTTGTGGCCGGCGACGTCGAGAGTCTGCTGGGTGGACATCAGCGGGTGCCGCCCTTCGCATACTCAGCCACCGCATCGATGTTCGACTTGTCGATGAAGGCGGGCCCGGTCAGGGTCGGCTGGCCGCCGCCGATGACATTGCCGTTGGTCAGGTACAGCCACAGCGAGTCGACGGCGAGGTAGCCCTGCAGGTAGGGCTGCTGGTCGACGGCCCACTGCACGTCACCGGCCTGGATCGCCTCGACCAGGGCGGCGTTCGTGTCGAACGTGCCGATCTTGGCGGTGCTGCCCGCGTTCTTGGCCGACTGCACCGCGGTCAGCGCGAACGGAGCGCCGAGGGTGACGATGTAATCGATGCTCGGATCCTGCTGCAACTTGGCGGTGATGGTCGATTCCACCGACGGCATGTCCTTGCCGTTGACGTTGAGCGTCTCGGTGGCCGGGAACGTCTCCTTGACACCGGCGCAGCGCGCCTCGAGGTCGACGTGTCCCTGCTCCTGGATCACGCAGATGGCCTTGGTGGCGTTCTCGCTGCGAAGCCGGTCACCGACACCCTGACCGGCGATGCGGCCGTCCTGCCCGAAGTACTCCTTGACGCCCATGCCCTTCCAGGCGTCCATGCCCGCGTTGAACGCCACGACCGGAATCCCCTTCGCCTCAGCGGCTCTGACTGCCGCCTGCATGGCGTCCGGCTTGGCCAGCGTGACCGCGATGCCGTCGACGTTGCTGTCGATCGCCGACTGCACGAGGTTGGCCTGATTGGGCGCCTCGGGATCGTTGGAGTAGCGCAGCTCGATGTTGTCTTTCTTCGCCGCCGTCTCAGCGCCCTTGCGCACCAGATCCCAGAAAGAGTCACCCGGCACCTCATGGGTGATCATTGCGATGGTCATGCGCGGCGTGTCGACCGTGCCGCCGCCGCCACCCTCGCCGGACCCCTCGGGCGCTCCGCCGGTGGAGGAACACGACACGATTCCGAATGCCAGGACCCCCGCGCCCGCCAGCGCCGCGAGCCGCTTGAACGTCACAGGTTTGTTGCTCTTCGCGCGAGCGCCCATCACAGTTTCTCCTTGTCCTCGGGACTGCCGCGACGCCCGCCGGACCAGTACAGGCCTGTGCCGGGCGACACGCCTCACAGGTGATGTAATACGGCTCACTCCGGAAAGTCAAGACTTTGTCCTGACATTAGGACTGCATGTCATTTAGCCGTCCCAATCAATGCAGGTCAGGAGGTTGGCGCAGCGGTCGATGCTCGCACCACCAGCGTCGGCTCCCGCACGAGGTCGGCCACCGCGCCGTCATCGACCTGACCGTCGAGCCGGGCCACCAAGCGCTGCATCGCCGCCGTCGCCAGACCTCCGCTGTCTTGGCGGATCGTGGTGAGCTGGATGTGCGCCAGCCGGGCGAGGGGGCTGTCGTCGAAGCCGAGAATGGAAATGTCCTGCGGCACAGCGACACCCGATCGGATCAGCACATCCATCACACCGACTGCGCACCGGTCGTTGAACGCGAAGACCGCCTCGGGCAGCTTTCCCGACGCCAGCATCGCCCACGCCGCAGCCGCGCCGTCTTGTTCGGTGAGCCCGCCGGTGGCGATGAGCTCGGACACTCCGGCAGCCCTGGCTGCGCGCCGGTAGCCGCGCCGCCGTTCGGCGGCGCCGGGCGCGGTCCCGCCGTCCAGATAGAGGATTCGGCGATGTCCCAGCCCAAGCAGGTGCGCCGTCCCGGCCTCCGCACCTGCCACATCATCGCTGCGCACCGCGTCGACGCTTCGCACCCGTCGCGCCATCACCACCACCGGCAGTTGCGCCGCCAACTCATCGAGCGCGCGGGTCGGCAACTGTGGCCCGACGAGCAGCAGGCCCTCACAACGGTCGTCGACAAGGGTGCGCAGCGCTCGCCGTTCGTCGCGATGCGGCGTCACAGCACTGAGCACGACGTCGTAGCCGAGGGCTTCGGCGGCGACATACACGCCGTCGACGAGATCGGCATGGAACTCCTGATGAGCCGAGAAGCTCACGCCGACAAGCCGGGTCCGGTGCTGACGCAGACGCCGGGCCTGCGGATCCGGGCGGTAGCCGATCTCGTCGGCCGCGCGCTTCACCCGCTTGCGCGTGAGTTCGCTGGCGCCGGCGGCGTCGCGCATCACGATCGACACCAGCGCCCGTGACACCCCGGCCCGCTCGGCCACGTCGGCGAGCGTCGGTCTCCGTTGCATGCGCTCAGCCTAGAACGTTCCAGCTTCCCCGTTGACGAAATCCGGACCCACCGCCTAGCGTGGCCTAGAACGTTCTAGTCCACGCGCGTAGCCAATGGCTCGCATGCGGTGCTCGCGCCTCGCTCGGTCGCCGACCGCGCCATCGGACATCGGCCGCCGCGGCGGCGACATCGAAAGGAACTGCTGCAGTGAGCTTTCAGTTGGCGGTGTGCGCCGAGATGGTGTTCCGCGATCTGCCGATCCTGGATCGGGTCAAACGCATCCACGAGCTCGGCTTCGCGGTCGAGATCTGGAGTTGGCACGACAAGGATCTGGCCGCGCTGGCGGCGACCGGCGCGGTGTTCACATCGATGACGGGTTACCTGCACGGCGACCTGATCGATCCGGACAGCTGTCACGAGGTGGTGCGGACAGCGGAGTTGAGTATCAAAGCCGCTGAAACGCTGGGGGTCTCGCGGCTGAACCTGCACACCGCCGAGCTCGTCGACGGGCAGGCGGCGCGTCCCCGGCAACGCAGCACCGGGCAGATGTGGCTGACGGCGGCCCGCACCCTGGAGCGGTTGGGCGAACTCGGCGCCGCGGCCGGCGTCACGTTCTGCGTCGAGAACCTGAACACGATCGTCGACCACCCCGGTGTGCCGCTGGCCCGCGCCAAGGACACGCTCGCGCTGGTCGAAGGCGTGAACCACCCGAACGTGAAGATGATGCTCGATCTGTATCACGCGCAGATCGGCGAGGGGAATCTGATCGAGCTGCTCCGTCGCTGCGGTGGCGCGATCGGCGAGATCCAGATCGCCGATGTGCCCGGCCGCTGCGAGCCCGGCACCGGCGAGATCAACTACGCCGCTGTCGCGGCGGCGCTGCGGACGCTCGGCTACACCGGCACCGTCGGCATGGAGGCCTGGACGTCGGGCGCCGGAGTCGCGGGCAGCGAGGCCGCACTGGAAGCCTTCCGCGCCGCCTTCACCTGACCTCCCCCGCCGAAATCGCATTCCACGCGGAACTTTCCGCGTTTTCGCCGCGTGGAATGCGATTTCGGCGCAGAAGGGGTCCGCCGGGACGGGTCAGCGGTCGACGAGCGTGGTGTCGAAGTAGTAACGCGACGCGCGGTAGCAGTGGTTGCCGAACTCCACGGCGGCACCGGAGTCGTCGAAGGCGGTACGCGTCATGGTCAGTAGCGGCGCGTTGGGCTTCTCATCGAGCAGGTGAGCCTCCGCGCGGGTCGCGCTGCGGGCGCCGATCCGCTGGCGGGCCAGCCGGATGTGCACACCGCGGGTCCGCAGCGACTGGTACAGACCGTTGCTCTCCAACTCGTCGGCGTCGGGCGCGATGTCGGCGGGCAGATGGTTCACCATCAGGGCCAGCGGCTCGCCGTTCGCGCACCGCAACCGGTGGATCGACGCGACCTCCCGGCCTTCGGCCAGATTCAGCTCGCGGGCGGTCTCCTCGTCGGGCGGGCCGACCTCGTACTTGAGCAATCGCGTGGTCGGCTCCTGGCCGGCGCGGGCGAGGTCGTCGAACAGACTGGTCAGTTCCACCCGGCGGTGCACCGGGTTCTGCACCACCTGGGTGCCGACTCCGCGCTTGCGGACCAGCAGCCCCTTGTCGACGAGCTCTTGGATCGCCCGGCGGGTGGTCGGGCGGGACAGCGTCAGACGCTTCGCCAACGCGAGTTCGTTTTCGAACCGGTCCCCGGGCGCGAGTTCGCCATTTCTGATCGCAGCCTCGATCGCCTGGGCCAGCTGGTAGTACAGCGGAACCGGGCTTGACCTGTCGAGCTCCACAGTCAGGGGCAAGTCCGCTCCGATCTCGTATAGGGCGGGTCAAGAGTAGCTGAATACTAACATCGATTGAGATAAAGATAGAATGTCAGGACAAAGTCTTGACATGGTGCCGTGACCAGGGGCACAGTTTCAGGCAGCCACCCACACCTATCCCGTCGGAGTGACTTGTGATGACCAATCAGCCATACGACGTGCTCGCCATCGGGCGCAGCGGCGTCGACGTCTACCCGCTCCAGACCGGTGTCGGCCTCGAAGAGGTTCAGACGTTCGGGAAGTTCCTCGGCGGCAGCGCCGCCAACGTCGCGGTCGCCGCGGCGCGACTCGGGAACCGGTCGGCGCTGATCTCCGGCGTCGGCGACGACCCGTTCGGCCGCTACGTGCGCGCCGAACTGGCTCGCCTCGGGGTGGACAACTCATACGTCACCACCCACAGTGAGTTCCCGACGCCGGTGACGTTCTGCGAGATCTTCCCGCCCGACGATTTCCCGCTGTACTTCTACCGCAAGCCCAGCGCCCCCGATCTGCAGATCCGTGCCGACGAGATCGATGCGGACGCGGTCCGCTCGGCGCGACTCTACTGGTCGACGGTGACAGGTCTGTCTGAGGAACCCAGTCGCAGTGCGCATTTCGCTGCATGGGAGGCGCGCGAGCGTCGGCCGCTCACGGTCCTGGACCTGGATTACCGCCCGATGTTCTGGGAGACGCCCGCAGCCGCCACCGAGCAGGTGCAGAAGGCGCTGGCACACGTGACGGTCGCCGTCGGCAACCGCGAGGAGTGCGAGATCGCCGTCGGCGAGTCCAACCCGCACCGAGCCGCCGACGCGCTGCTCGACCTCGGGGTGGAACTCGCCATCGTCAAGCAGGGCCCGCGCGGGGTGCTCGGCAAGACCCGGCACACATCGGTCACCGTGCCCCCCAACCAAGTCGACGTCGTCAACGGCCTGGGAGCCGGTGACGCGTTCGGCGGCAGCCTGTGCCACGGACTGCTCCACAACTGGTCACTGGAGAAGACCCTGCGCTACGCCAACGCCGCCGGCGCGATCGTCGCCGGTCGGCTGGAGTGCTCGACCGCGATGCCGACCGCCGCCGAGGTCGCCGAACTGGCCGAGCAGACCGCTGTGGAGGCCGTCAATGTCTGATACCGCCGTGCGCCCCACCTACGCCTCGATCACCGAGCTGCGTGCCACCGACCCGGGCGCTGTCGCACGCGCCTGGGCGCAGCGCACCACCCGGCCGACCTTGCGCGGCAACGGACGCCTGATGATCGTCGCCGCCGATCACCCCGCGCGCGGCGCTCTCGCCGTCGGCGGGCGGCCGACCGCGATGAACAGCCGCACCGATCTGCTGGACCGGTTGCAGGCCGCGCTCGCCGATCCCGGCGTGGACGGAGTACTGGCCACCGCGGACATCCTCGATGACCTGGTGCTGCTGGGCGCGCTCGAGAACAAGGTGGTGTTCTCGTCGTTCAACCGCGGCGGTTTGGCCGGCTCGTCGTTCGAGCTCGACGACCGGATGACGGGCGCCACCGCCGCATCGACCGCCGCGGCGCGGATGAACGGCGGAAAGATGTTGTGCCGCATCGATCTCGACGATCCAGGCACGGTGTCCACGCTTGCGGCCTGCGCACAGGCCGTGGACGAGCTCGCCGCCCACGGTCTGATCGCGATGCTGGAGCCGTTCATGTCCTCGCGCGTCGACGGCAAGGTCCGCAACGACCTGACCCCCGACGCGGTGATTAAATCGGTGCACATCGGCCAGGGTCTCGGCTCCACCTCGGCGTACACCTGGATGAAGCTGCCCGTGGTGGACGAGATGGAGCGCGTCATGGAGTCCACGACCCTTCCCACCCTGCTGCTCGGTGGGGATCCCACCGATCCCGAAGAGGCGTTCGCCAGTTGGGAGAAGGCGTTGTCACTTCCGTCGGTGCGCGGCCTGATCGTCGGCCGCACCCTGCTCTACCCGCCCGACGACGACGTCAGCTCGGCCGTCGCGACCGCGGTGGCGATGGTCCGATGAGGTCGAAGCTGTACATTCCGGCCGACAGCGCTTCGGCTCCGTTCACCGTCGCGATCACCCCGGAGGACGCCGGCTGGGCCGAATCCTCCTTGCACGTAGTCGATCTCGGAAATGACGGTTCGGTGTCATTGAACACCGGCGACAACGAGGTGATGATCCTGCCGTTGGCCGGCGCCGGGCGCGTCGAATGCGGCGGCGAGACGTTCGAGTTGTCGGCCCGCGCTTCGGTGTTCGACGGGCCCGCAGACATGGTGTACCTCGGCCTCGGCCAGGACTACTTCCTGTCGGGCCGGGGCCGCATCGCGATCTGCGGTGCCCGCGCGAAGACGTCCTTCCCGAACCGCCGCGTCGCCGCGGCCGACGTGGCCGTCGAACTGCGCGGGGCGGGCAATTGCAGCCGCCAGGTGCACAACTTCGGCACCGCCACCGCATTCGAGGCGGACTCGCTGATTGCCTGCGAGGTGATCACCCCCGGTGGCAACTGGTCGAGCTATCCCGCGCACAAGCACGACGAGAACACTGACGTCGAGACCCAGCTCGAGGAGATCTACTACTTCGAGATCGACGACAGCCCGGCGGGCACACCGGGATTCGGCTATCACCGGGTCTATGGCACCCCCGAGCGCCCGATCGAGGTGCTCGAAGAGGTCCGCACCGGCGATGTGGTGCTGGTCCCCCACGGCTACCACGGCCCGTCCATCGCGGCTCCGGGACACCACATGTACTACCTGAACGTGATGGCCGGTTCGGGACCGACCCGCGCCTGGCTGATCTGTGACGATCCCAATCACACCTGGCTGCGCGGCAGCTGGGAGCACCAGGAGATCGACCCGCGTCTGCCGTTCACCGCGCAATCGTGATGTACTCCGCCACCGAAGGAGCGTGACCCGTGGTTTCCACCGCGCCGAAGTCGACAGAGAAGTTCGTCGACAACGAACCGACCGTACGGCTCACCGTCGCCCAGGCGACCGTGCGCTTCCTGGCCAACCAGTACGTCGAACACGACGGTGAGCGGCACAAGTTCTTCGCCGGGTGCTTGGGCATCTTCGGCCACGGCAACGTCGCGGGCATCGGCCAGGCACTGCTTCAGGACGAGGTGGAGGCCCACGAGGCCGGCGAACAACCGGGCCTGCGGTATGTGCTGGGCCGCAATGAACAGGCCATGGTGCACACCGCCGTCGCGTACGCCCGGCAGCGCGACCGCACCCAGGCGTGGGCGGTGACCGCCAGCGTCGGACCGGGCTCGACGAACATGCTGACCGGCGCCGCGCTGGCCACCATCAACCGACTGCCGGTATTGCTGCTGCCCGCAGACACTTTCGCCACCCGGGTGAGCTCACCGGTGCTGCAGGAGCTGGAGCTGCCCTCGTCCGGGGATGTCACCGTCAACGACGCGTTCAAACCGTTGTCGCGCTATTTCGACCGGGTGTGGCGTCCCGAGCAGCTGCCCGCGGCGCTGCTGGGGGCGATGCGGGTGTTGACCGATCCCGTCGAGACGGGCGCAGCGACGATCGCCCTGCCGCAGGACGTGCAGGCCGAGGCCTTCGACTGGCCGGTCTCGTTGTTCGCCGAGCGCACCTGGCACATCGCCCGGCCGATGCCCGAGCGGGCCGTGATCGCCAAGGCCGCCGAGGTCATCCGCTCGGCGACCAAACCGCTGATCGTCGCCGGTGGCGGTGTCATCTATTCCGGCGCGAACGACGCGCTGGCGCAGTTTGTGGCCCAGACCGGGATCCCGGTCTGCGAGAGCCAAGCGGGGAAGGGCTCACTGCTGCACGACGATCCGCGCTCGGTCGGCGCCGTCGGGTCCACCGGGACCACGGCGGCCAACGCGCTGGCCGCCGAGGCCGACGTCATCATCGGGATCGGCACCCGTTACAGCGATTTCACCTCGGCGTCGCGCACCGCGTTCAACAACCCCGACGTCCGGTTCGTCAACATCAACGTGGCATCCCTGGACTCGGTCAAGCAGGGCGGGATCAGCGTGGTCTCCGACGCCCGGGAAGCGCTCGAAGCGCTGACCGGACTGCTCGACGACTACTCGGTCAGCGACGAATACACCTCGCGCGTCCGCGAACTGATGTCCGAGTGGAACGACACCGTCACCGCGGCGTACCGCACCGAGGACGGTGCCGCGCTGAACCAGAACCAGGTGATCGGCTTGGTGAACACGTTGTCCGACGCCCGCGACGTCGTAGTGTGCGCCGCCGGGTCGATGCCCGGTGATCTGCACAAATTGTGGCGGATGCGCGACCGCAAGGGCTACCACGTCGAGTACGGGTTCTCCTGCATGGGCTATGAGATCGCCGGCGGTATCGGAGTGCGGATGGCAGCCCCCGACCGCGACGTGTTCATCATGGTCGGCGACGGCTCCTACCTGATGATGGCCACCGAACTCGTCACCGCCGTGCAGGAGGGTGTGAAGGTCATCCCGGTGCTGGTGCAGAACCACGGCTTCGCCTCCATCGGCGGCCTGTCGGATTCCGTTGGCTCGCAACGCTTCGGCACCAGCTACCGGTACCGCGGCGAGGACGGCCGGCTCAACGGCGGCAAACTGCCTGTCGATCTGGCCGCGAACGCGGCCAGCCTGGGCGCCGACGTCATCCGTGTCACGACCGCCGCCGAGTTCACCGATGCCGTCAAGGTCGCCAAGGCCAGTGACCGCACCACGGTCATCCACGTCGAGACCGACCCGATGGTCTTTGCACCGGACAGCCATTCCTGGTGGGACGTGCCGGTCAGCCAGGTCTCGACACTGGCGTCCACCCAGCAGGCCCATCAGCGGTACGCAGACTGGAAGAAAGTCCAGCGGCCACTGATCAATCCGTCCGACCGCTAGGCCAGGGAGCACCGTGACTTCAATTCGTGTTGGCTCCGCGCCGGATTCGTGGGGGGTGTGGTTTCCCGACGATCCGCAGCAGACGCCCTACACCCGTTTCCTCGACGAGGTCGCCGAGTCGGGCTATGAGTGGATCGAGCTGGGCCCCT